>NZ_JBHXLV010000004.1:0-93923 GCF_042721685.1 Streptomyces sp. NPDC058459
CCCTCGTACGCACAGTACGAGGGCGATCCTCCGCCTTGCGATCGCACGCACCAGACGCCGCGAGCCCTGCCCTCCGGGCAGACGACGCTACTCTGCGGACACGCCCTTGGGCCTGTCTTCCGGATCGGGCCGGCTCGGGCCGACGGCGCCATCTTGGCTGACTGGCCTCCGCCGCTGGAAGTGAACAGGCCCAGGAGGATCGCTGCGCGGACGGGGCGAGGGCCGCGTCGGCATCCGGTCGCCGCTCACCCTCCCGGTCCGAGCCCGGCCCCCGCGTTGTCATACCGGCCGGGGAGCGGCCGGAATAGGGCCCGGCCCCGTGAGGTTGGCCCCGGTGACAGCTGCATGCGCGCGCATGGAAATCCGGAGGATCAGCCATGAAGATCGGCATCATCGGCGCGGGGAACATCGGCGGCAACCTCACCCGGCGGCTCACCGCCCTCGGGCACGATGTCGCCGTCGCCAACTCCCGCGGTCCGGAGACGCTCCGCGAACTGGCCGAGGAGACCGGCGCGACCCCGGTCCGGGCCGAGGACGCGGCCGAGGGCGCTCAGGTCGTGGTCGTCACCGTCCCGCTGAAGGCGGTCCCGCAGCTGCCCGACGGCCTGCTGGACGGCGCGGCCGAGGGCGCCGCGGTGCTCGACACCGGCAACTACTACCCGCAGCGGGACGGCCGGATCGCGGCCATCGAGGACGAGGGCCTCACCGAGAGCCGCTGGACCGAGCGGCACCTCGGCCACCCGGTGATCAAGGCGTTCAACGGCACCTACGCCCAGGACATCCTGGACCGCCCGCGCCCGGCGGGCGACCCTGACCGCCTCGCCCTCCCGGTAGCCGGCGACGACGAGGCGGCCAAGCGGACCGTCCGGGCCCTGATCGAGGAACTGGGCTTCGACACGGTCGACGCCGGCGGCATCACCGACTCCTGGCGCCAGCAGCCGGGCACCCCGGTCTACGGCCTGCGGGCAGGCGTGGAGGCGGTCCGCAAGGCCCTGGCCGAGGCGTCCCCGGAACGCCCGGCGGACTTCCGGGCCTGAGGTGCCCGGCTGGGTCCGGACCGAGGGGCGGGCCCGAGGGGTCACCGGGCCGCCGGCGTGGCCGGCGGCCGCGTGGCCGTCACATGGTGCAGGACGCGTTCTCGTGCGGAACGCGCAGGCTGATGAGGTAGTCGGCGACCGCTTTGCCGACGCAGGCGCTGGTGGCGGAGCCGACGACGGTGTGCTGCTCGCCCTTGACGGTGAGCATGCTGCCCCCGAGTGTCCTGGACAGGTGGACGCCGGCCGAGAAGGGGGTGCTGGGGTCGCTGGTGATGGAGATCGTCAGGGTGGGGGGCAGCCCGCTGATGTGTGCGGGGAACGAGTAGGGCGGTTTCGGCTGGGCGGGCCATGACTGGCAGGCGTCCCGGGCACCGTCGGTACCCCGGCCGGGATCGGCGAAGGGCAGCGCCGCGTAGGCCCTGCCCCGGAACTTCGCGGCCTCCTCGGGGGTCAGGCGCGCTTCGTCCATGCAGTTGATGGCGAAGTTGGCGACGTTGTAGTTGCTGCCACTGCCGTCGGCCTCACGGCTGCTGAACAGTTGCGCCGCCTTGACAAAGCGGTCGGGCTTGCCCGCCCGGAGTTCGGTGAGCCCCTTGCCGAGGCGGAGGCGGTGGCGGGTTTAGGACGGCGCTCGGCCTGATCACAGGCCGACACGGTCAGTGTCAGTGCCAGGGACGCCGCCAGGGTGGCGGATGCGGGACGGAGTGAGGGAGGCATGGCATCCGTTTCTGCTGCGCTGGGGAAGGACGAGCGGCCTGCGCTGCGCGATCGCGCCGATGTCAGGCAGGCGGCCACGGACAGACGGGTGTCTGCGCGGTGCTGCCGTTGCCTGTCGGCGGGTCAAGAACCTTCGATCCGGCTTGCGATGCCTTCGGACCACGAGGGACGTCGGCCCCCGTTCGCCGACGGCTTGCGGAGGTTCGACTCCCTAGCCGCCGGACGGGCGTCACGCGGTACCCGCGCCGGGCGGCGCGGCGTACTCAGTGGCGATCTGCGGGGCCGGCCTGCGGGGACGGCGCGGACCGCTGCCCTCCGATACCGGCCTCCAGCGCTGCGAGGCGCTTCGTCGAGCGGCGGGCCGCCCAGGCCACCACGAGCAGGGCCAGGCCGAGCAGCGGGTAGCCCATGACGATCTTGGCGAATCCGAGCCAGCCGGTCTCGTCGGAATCGTAGAGCCACTGCTGAACGACGAACCGTGCCGCGAAGACCGCGGCCAGGGTGAGGGTGGCGATGTCGTAGTAGCGGCGGCAGACGCGGTCCTCGCGCCAGGCGCTGCCCTTGCCGGTGACCGCGTTCCAGAGCAGGCCGGCCAGTGGGCGGCGGACGAGGACGGATGCGGTGAGGACGACCGCCCCGGCCAGGCTCAGCCAGATGCCGAGCAGAAAGTAGTTCTTCGCGGAGCCGGTCCACAGCGAGATCCCGGCAGCGACGGCGACACCGAACAGACCGTTGAGCGCGGGCGCGACCGATTCCTTGCGGGCGAGTCGTACGACGGCCACACCGAGCGCCACGACCATCGCGGCGATGATCGCACCGTACAGGCCGGCCACTGCGTTGCCGACGACGAACGCGATGACGGGCAGGGTCATATAGATCATGCCCGAAGTGCCGCCCCACTGCTCAAGGGGGCTCGGCCGGGCGGCAGGCTTGGCAGGCACGGACCCCGTCGGCGTCGGCGGTCGCGTGCTGACGGGCGCCGGCTTCGCGGCAGGAGCAGGGGGCGACGATGAATTCTCGATCATGACGGATTGTCAGCTCACTCTGGTCGGGGGAGTGGTGCAATGTGTCCACCCACTTCCCCCTACCAGGGCAGCCAATCACCGTCCTAAGCAACTAGGCCAAAGACGTGGAGGGCCAGAACTTCCGCCAGGACAGGGCGAGTTGTCAGTCCGTAATCCCGTCCCGCTTCGCCGCCTGCATGTCCGCCACCACTTCGGTCACCATCCGCACGGACGCGTCGTCGAGGACGTTCCCGAACTCGATCACCTTGACCCGCCCCTCCAGCCGCTTCCTCAGCTGCGGCATCTCGCTGGGCACGATCACGAGGTCCGTGTCCGCGATGTCCGCGTCGTCGAGTTCACCCGTCGCCGCGTCGCCGAGGACCTTGATGTTGTCGATGCCCGACTGCGCGAGCGAGTCCCGGATGCTGACCGCCTGGTCGTCGGTGGAGTACCAGATGCCCACGGTCCGGTTCTTCGGTACGGACGCGATCTCCACCAGCGTCCGGACATGCGGTGCGACCACGATCGCGACCACCTCGGTCGTCTCGCGGTTCCACAGCCCCCGGACCGCCGCCAAGTGGAAGAACGTGGTCAGGATGAGATCCGCCCGCTCCTCGCCGGCGCTGAAGCCGCCCAGCACCAGCGGTTTCACCCGCAGCCCGATGCGGGACTCCAGCTCGCCGGCGAAGTAGGTCGCCCGGTCGGCGTTGCATTCGACGAAACCCACGCTGAGCGACTGGTCCTCCACCCGCAGGGCGAGCGCGCCGGTGATCGTGCGGATCTCGGCGGCCGACAGCCCGAGCGCCACGCACTCCCGTACGGCCGCACCCAGGATGTCCCGCGCCCGCTCGCGCGCCGGGGACGCCGGCGGCGCCGGGCCCCGGTCGGCTACGACCGTACCGCCCCGGCCCCGGCTCTCCACCAGGCCCAGCCGTTGCAGTTCACCGTACGCGCGGGCGACCGTGTTCCGGTTGACGTGGAGGTTGTCGGCGAGCAGCCGAGCACTGGGGAGGGTGGCCCCGGCCGCCAGATCACCGGTCTCGATCATGAACGAGAGCTGGGAGACGATCTGGCGGTACACCGGCCTGTCGGAGTCCAGACTGAGCTGGATACCTCTGCTCGCCACCATCGGCGGACCTACCCTTCGCGCGGACCGGCCCGCTGCCCGTCCCCAGGCTTCACCGCCGACGTGAGTTCGTTCAGCCGAAGCGTAGTTGAGACACCGCCCAGAGCCCGTCTCCAGGGCGGAGGCCCAGGGCCGAGAGCACGATCAGCCCCCGCACGTGGGACACCCGCCCATCAGCCGTGTGAACAACCTTGCGGGTCGATACACCCAGCTAGGTGCTCCCGATGACGCTTCCGACGCCCAGCAGCCGGGCGGTCTAAGCCGCCAGCTTTCCCCGGCTCTCGCCGGTCCCGTGACGAACACCGTGTCGCCGGGACGGACCCCGGCGAGCCGGGTCAACGCCCCGTAGGCGGCCGGCCCGGACGAGAGGTGGGCCACCGGGTCGGATAAAAGTTCATCAATCGGACACATTCCGTCACCGCAGCGAGTGTGTACTCGCGTCATCCGAGCAGATGCGTGACCGTGGCCTCAGGACGCAACGGACCGCCGAGCCTGGGCTTCGACGACCTCACCCACAGCAGGATCTAACAGCGCGTAGCCGGGGTGCATGCGCGGGAGCGGCATGCCGTCGGCCTCGTCGCCGATCAGCGTGCGTAGACCGGGAAACACGAGAAGTGCAGATCCCGGACGAGGACCTGTCCCGGCCCTGCGTGGGGAACCGGCCTCGGCATGACCGTGAGGTGCTCAGGCTCGGGTAGCCCGCCGGGTGTGTCGGCCGGCAGGATCTCAGGGCGCGTGGAGGGAGGCTCGGCGGCCATGCCGGTGGTCCGGAACGGGTTCGGGGCGATGGCCGCTTTGCGGAACCTGGCCTTCGGCAAACTGTACCTGTTGGGAGCAGACAACATCGCCAAGGCGACCCCGAGCGGTCCGGGACGCACCTGGACACGCGCCGTCTGGACCCGGGGCATCACCGGCAGCCCACTCCTACCGCGAATGTGAAGCCGCCCTGCGCTCACTCAACGATTCCCTGGTAAATTCCGTACAGCATACTACCCACTTTGATACCCAACTCGTCAAGGCTGGACCGGGTGCGTTGATAGGCTAAAAGCGCGTCAGAGCGGCGGCCGGTTTCACTGAGGGCGGTCACGAAATGGGCCGCCAGATCCTCGCGCAGGGGATAGTGGTTGACTATGGGAGCCAAGAGGTCGATGGCCGACTGGTAGTTGCCGAGTTCCAGCAAGCATTCCGCCTGCCCGGTCATGGCCGCTAGCCAGACCTCCTCCAACCGTTCCCTCTCGTCCATGACGAAGTCGTACTGCGTCAAGTCGCCGTAGGGAGCGGCACCCCAATGGGCAATTGCCTGGCTGAAGAACTCCGACGCCTCGGTGACCTGGTTGGCGCGCAGCAGGGCCCAGCCGTGCTTGGTGAGCTTCTCGAACCGGGCGGTGGCCACTTGGGCAGGGTCGATGCGTAAGATGTACCCCGGCGACAAACGGTGGAGAACGGGTGAAGTTCTCGCCTCGGTCTGCGACAAGCCTGCACGCAGGCGCGAAATATACACCTGAACACTTTTTCTGGGATGACCTGGCAGCCGAGAAGGCCAGAGGCCAGAAATAATGGTATCCATGGTGATCAACTCGTTCATATGGATGACAAGAAGAGCCAAGAGGGCTTTTTGCTTGGCAGGGCGAATATCCAGAACTTCGCCGTCCTCGATAACGGAGAAGTAGTTGAACGCATCGATCTCCCATGTACCCATACCCTTGCCCCTTACAGGTGGCCTCCCCGATCAAGAACCAGTCTTCGCATGCGGAACTTGAAGCGTCAAGTAGTAGCGATGTGACGCATCACTCTGCGACCGAACAGTGGAACCCGAGAACAAGGAGTTTCCCTACATTGCCGAGCAGGACTTAGGTAGATGTATTTTTCGCCAGTTTCCGCCGGGAAGCGCGCCCCCGCATCGGCTCCCGCAGGTTAACAGCATGTTACGGCTGCGCCCGTACCGAAAGGAAAAGCGGTCTGATCGGGCGCAGCCGGACATGCGGAGAAGCTCGGCGTGGATCAGCCGACCACGGCCAGGACGTCGATCTCTACCAGCATTCCGGGCGGCAGGCCGACGAAGACGGTCGTGCGGCACGGGAAGGGCTCGCTGAGGAACTTCGCATACACCTCGTTCATCGGTGCGAAGTCGGCGGCCTGGGTGATGTAGATCCGCACGGTGACGACGTCGGCGAAGGACGCGCCGGCGTTCTTGAGGATGGACTCCAGGTTGGTGAGCGTCTGGCGGGTCTGTTCAGCGATTCCGCCTTCCACCAGCTTGTTGGTGGCCGGATCGAGACCGACCTGACCGGACACGGAGATGATGTTGCCCCGGCGGACCGCCTGGGAGTAGGGGCCCACCGGAGTGGGCGCGTTCTCGGTCGTGAACACCTGCGTCTTCATGGAACCTCCTGCGACTGTAGTTCGATCGCCATCGACGGTGCCACCGGGCCCTTGCGATTCCCTGGGCTTTCGCTGACACCCCTGCCCGCCCGCCAGACGTCCACGGTCAGCGGTCCGCAAGCGATCGCTGGCAGAGTCGACGCCCGTCAGCGGCCCCCTCCCGGGCTCGCCCATGCCCTGAAATGAGGTGTCAGGCGATGCAAACGGACGCCACTCCAGTGGACATCGACGCCATGGAGCGCGCCACGCGCTCCCCGATCGTCACGGAACAGGACCTCAGGGCGGCCGCCGCCCGGCTGACCGGCCGCGTGCTGGACACCCCGCTCCTGCCCTGTGAGGAACTCTCCCTGGCGTTCGGCTGCCAGGTGCTACTCAAGGCCGAGAACCTCCAGCACACCGGCAGCTTCAAGGTCCGGGGAGTGACCAACGCATTGCTCGCCCGGAGGGAGAGAGGCGAGCGGCCTCCCCAGGCGGTGACGTTCTCGGCCGGCAATCACGGCGCCGCGCTCGCCTACGCGAGCGGTCGGCTCGGCATCCCCGCCACCGTCTTCGTCCCCCCCAACGCGGTCGCCCCCAAGGTCGACGCGATACGACGGTACGGCGCCACCGTCATCCAGGGTGAGGACTTCGTCGCGGCAGCACAGCAGTTCGCCGAAGACAACGGCGCGTTGCTGCTGCATCCCTTCGACGACCTCGACGTGATCGGGGGGCAGGGCACCGTAGGCCTGGACGTCTTGCGAGCCCTGCCGTGGGTGGACGTCCTGATCGCCCCGGTCGGCGGGGGCGGCCTGCTGAGCGGGATCGGCGCCGCATGCGCCGCACTCTCGCCGAGCACGCGGGTCGTCGGCGTGGAACCCGTCGCAGCTCGTACCCTCGCGCACGCCGTCGCGTCCGGGGGACCCACGTCCCTGCCTGCCGCGCCCTCATCGATGGCCGACGGCCTCAACGCGCCGTTCGCCGGGACCTACACCTACCACCATGCCCTGCGCCACACCCACCAGCTCGTCCAGGTGGCCGAGGAAGAAATCCGCCTGGCCTGGATCGATCTACAGCGGGCGACCCGCCTGCTCCTCGAACCGTCGGCCGCAGTGGGCCTGGCCGCGCTGCGCACCGGAGAGGTCGCCGTACCCACGGGCGGGGTCGTTGTCCTGGTCCTGTCGGGTGGCAACACCGACCTCGCATCCCTCGCGGCGGCGAGCCGGACGGCCTGACAGCCCTGCCCCGCTCCTCGCCACAGACCGTAGGCACGAGGCCGTTTCCCCGAAAGCGGGAAACGGCCTCGTGCCTGCGCAGGACCAGTGCCGGATTACTCAAGGACCGGGTCGGGGCAGGGAGCAAATGCCCCGAACTGCCCCCGTAGAAAGAGCAGTGGTTCGCCCTCACGCTGCACCTGGAGCCGGCGGACACGACCAGTCACGAACCAGTGGTCACCGGTCTCGGTTTCGTCCGCCAAATCGCAGTCGATCCAGGCGATTGCCTCGGAGAGCGCCGGTGCCCCAGACGGCGCAGGGTGGTGGGGCACCTCCCAGCGCGTGGTGTCCCGATTGGTGAAGGCCGCGCAGACCTCGCGTTGGTCCGCGCTCAGGACGTTCACGCAGAAGCTGCCCCCGGCGCGGATGCGCGGCCAGGTGGTCGACGCCTTCGACGGCAGGAATCCCACCAGCGGTGGATCGAGGGAGACCGAGGTGAACGTCCCCACGATCATCCCTGTCGGCGGCTCGCCGGGGCCGGTGACAAGGGCCACCCCGGTGGGGTAATGCCCGAGCACCGACCGGAACAGCGTGGCGTCGAGTGTGCCGGGAATCATTGAGAGGCGAGGGGCGCGAGCGGGCCCGTGAAGGCGACACCCGGGTAGGACAGGGCGAGGGTGGCGACATCCTCGGCGATCTCCTTGGCCGCCTCGCCGCGCAGAAGCAGCCGGGCGAGCAGGTCGGCCACCACGCCCATGTCGTTCTCGCGCATGCCCCAGCGTGCCAGCTCCTGGGTGCCGAGCCGCAGTCCGGGCCGGCCGGTGCTGGGCAACTGCACGGTCGTGGACCGGATGTTGGCCGCGGTCAGGGTCCTCCCCCACTGGTGCGTGGTGTGCCCGTCGGGCAGGTGGACCCACACCTGGTGGGTGTCGGAGTAACCGAACTCCTTTCCGGCCACGTCGAAGCCGCGCGACGCCAGCTGGGCCCCGAGAGCCCGCGCGTTGTCGATGACCTGCTGGGCGTAGGCCGTGCGGTGCGGCATGAGCTCCTCCAGCGTGATCGCCAAGGAACCGACGCTCGCCGAGTGCGAACTCGACGCTGTGAAGGGAATGCGGGCGCCGACCAGTTCCGCCATGCGGTCGCTGTTGGTGACGAGCAGGCCCTTCTGCGGTCCCGGCATCGTCTTGTGGGTGCTGCCCGAGACGCTGTCGAAGCCCCCGTCCAGGACCAGCGTCTGTGGGGCCACCGGCAGCAGGCCCAGCAGATGCGAGGCATCGAGGCATATCAGCGCGTCGGGCGCGGCGGCGCGAAGGGCGCGGGCGTCCGGGAAACGCAGCGTGGTGGAGGCGTCGAGATAGATCAGGTCGACGGGGCGCTCGGCGACCCTGGTGGCCAGCTTGGCGTAGTCGATCTCCAGGGCGCCACGGTCGAACGGCAGGAAGTCGACCTCATGGCCGTAACCCCGGCAGATCGTCTCCGTGGCATAGTGGCCCCCGTCCTCGGGCGCCAGCACCATCACCCGGTCGCCCGCCTTGGCGACGGCGCTGATCACGGTATGCATGGTGTGCAGGCCCGAGAGGAAGTTCACGAAGGCGTGCCGGGCTCCGTAGAACTGCTTGGTCAGGTCGACGCAGTGGGTGAAGACGTCGTTCAGGCCTGTGACGTCGCCGTACACGGCCACGTCCGTCTCGGAGTACGGATAGCGGTTGTTGGCGTCGGAGGACAGCGCCTCCAGGGCCCGGGGGGAGAGGCGGTTCTCGATCGGGAAGAGGTTCAGGCTGGGCTGCCGGCGGAGCGTGGCCAGGACGTCCATGTCAGTTCCTCCGAAGGTTGGGGATGGGTCAGTGACGGGTGCCGTCGAGCCAGGGGTAGCGGGCCGTGTCCTGGCTGGCGTAGTCGGGATCCATGTAGATGAAGGCGCGCTGAATCAGACCGTCGCGGACCTCGAAGACTCCGCAGAACCGGCCGGCGCCCCATTCGGGCAGGCCGACGTGCCAGGGGCCGTCGCTATGCTCGCCCTGGGTGGTGCCCTCCACCGCGAGCAGTTCGGTGCCGGTCGTCAGCCAGTTGAAGGACCAGAAGTGATGGGCGATCGACTTCACCGTCGGGCCCAGGTCGTCGAAGAGCCGGGCGACCTCGGACTTGCCCTTCGCCAAGCCCCACTTGGGGAAGAAGAAGTGCGCATCCTCGGCGAAGAAGTCGAGGACGGATCGGCCGTCGGCACCGGTGCCTCCGTTGTCGAACGCCTTGAGGTACGCGGTGACGACGGCCTTGCGCTGCTCGTCCGCCATTGCGACCTGGTTGATTGGCATGGCTCTCCTCATCGTCGTAATTGCTGGAGTCGTGGCTGTTGGGGAAAGCTGAGAATCAGAGCCAGTTGGGTGCGATCTCGGTGGCCCAAAGCTCCAGGCTGCGCATCTGCACGTCGTGCGGGATCAGCCCGGAGTACTGGCACTGCAGCAGGTACTCAGGGGTGTGGTGCTCGACGAGCCGCTCGATCTTGCGGTTGATGTCGTCGGGCGTACCCACCCACTCCAGGCCCCGCTCGAACAGCGTGTTGTAGTCGGAGCCGATGGGCCCGGTCTCCCCGGTGTTGCGCAGTGCCTCGGTGAAGCCCATGGGTCCGAACCAGTTGTCGAAGATGAAACCGCCCCCGTGGCGCGCCCAGTGGTGTGCCTCCTCCGCATCCCGGGACACCAGCACGTCCCGCATCACCCCGACGCTCTCCCCGCGGGCCAGCCTGCCCCGGCCGGCCGCCTCCGCCTCCTCGACGTAGATGTCGAGCAGCTCGCCCACCTTCCGCGGGTCGGTGTGCATGACGATGGGGACGACGTTCTCCCGGGCGCAGAACCGGAAGGTGTCCTCGCTGAAGCTGAACGGCTGGAACACCGGCGGATGCGGGCGCTGGTAGGGCCGCGGCGCGATCCCGACCTCGACGATGCGGCCGGCGTCGTCCTGGCCGCGGCCGAAGCGGCGCACGGCTTCGTAAGGGAATTCCAGGTCCTTCGGCGGGATGGTCCACTGCTCGCCCTCGTGAGTGAAGGTCTCACTCGTCCACGCCTTCTTGATGATCTCCCAGTGCTCCTCGAACAGCCGTCGGTTGCGCCGGTCGCTCTCGCTGCGGTCGGAGAGGGTGCCGCCGACGCCGTACACCTGCCCCATGACGTCGGCCCAGCGGCGCTGGAAGCCGCGTGCGATGCCCACGAAGGTGCGGCCGCGCATCATGTGGTCCAGCATCGACAGGTCCTCGGCGAGCCGGATGGGGTTGTGCAGCGGCAGCACGTTCGCCATCTGCCCTACGCGGATGTTCTTGGTCTGCAGGCCCATGTACAGGCCCAGCAGGATCGGGTTGTTCGAGACCTCGAAACCCTCGATGTGGAAATGGTGCTCGGTGAAGGAAGCCCCCCAGTAGCCCATTTCATCGGCCGCCCGCACCTGGTGGGTGAGTTGCCAGAGCATGTTCTGGTAGTTGGCGGGATTCGTGCCCGCCATTCCCCGTGTGATCTGCCGATGGCTGCCCGTACTCGGCAGGTAGAACAGAATGGATTTCACCGCCGGTTCTCCTCTCTCGCTGGTCGATGGCCGAAACAGACAATCTCAGGGCCGGTTTGCGGACAGCTGGATCCGCCGCATGCGCAAGCGCCGGGAGGGTTCGTCCAACTGTGGGCAATCCGCGTTCGTGACACTGGCGTGGGCGACGGCCGGCGGCCGGCCGCTGTGCCCACATCCACGAGTCTTCGGAGGTGCTTCTCGATGACCGCAGCCACCGGGATGTCCAGCTACGTCACGAGTGAGTTGGTGCGGCTGGACCGGGAACGGATACTGCACCCACTACTGCCCGACGGCAGGGAGGACCGCACGGTCCTCGTAAAGGGAGAAGGCTGCCGCGTGTGGGACGCGGACGGCAGGGAGTACCTGGACGCCTCGGCCGTGCTCGGGCTGATGCAGGTCGGGCACGGTCGTCGCGAGTTGGCGGCGGTCGCGGCCGAACAGATGTGCAGGCTTGAGTACTTCCACACCTGGGGCACCATCACCAACGACCGGGCGATCGAGCTGGCGGCGCGCCTGACCGACCTGGCGCCCAAGGGCCTGGACCGCGTGTTCTACACCAGCGGCGGCGCCGAGGGCAACGAGATCGCCCTGCGCCTGGCCCGTTTCTACCATCACCGCAAAGGAGCGTCGGGACGGAACTGGATTCTCTCCCGCCACACCGCCTACCACGGTATCGGCTACGGCAGTGGGAGTCTGTCCGGCTCTCCCGTCTACCACGAGGGCTTCGGCCCGGTCGTCCCGAACGTGCACTTCCTGACCCCGCCCCACCCGTACCAGAAGCAGTGGTACGACGGTGAGGACCCCACGGACTTCTGCGTCCGCGAACTTGAGACGGCGATCAATAAGATCGGCCCGCACCGCATCGCCGCGATGATCGGCGAACCCGTCATGGGCGGGTACGGTGCCGTCGTACCGCCCTCCGACTACTGGCCACGCGTCGCCGAGGTGCTGCGCCGGCACGGCATCCTGCTGATCTTCGACGAGGTCGTCACGGCGTTCGGGCGCACCGGCCGGTGGTTCAGCGCCGAGCACTTCGGCGTCGTACCGGACATCCTGGTGACCGCCAAGGGCATCACCTCGGGCTACATCCCGCACGGCGCGGTGCTGGTGAACGAGCAGGTCGCCGAGGTCGTCGGGGCGGACGGCGGCTTCCCGATCGGCTACACCTACACAGGTCACCCCACCGCCTGCGCGGTCGCCCTCGCCAACCTCGACATCATAGAGAAGGAGGGGCTGCTCGCCAACGCCACCGAGACCGGCGCGTATCTCGCCGCCGAACTGCGCGACAGACTGCTCGATCTGCCCGCGGTGGGCGACGTCCGACAGATCGGGCTGATGCTCGCCATCCAGCTGGTGTCCGACAAGGAGAGTCGCGACGACCTGCCCGGCGGCACGCTGCAGGTCACCGACGTGCTGCGCGAACAGGCAGGGATCATAGTCCGCAGCAACCCGCACGCGCTGATCGTCACCCCGCCACTGGTACTTGACCGGGGTACCGCCGACAAGATCGTCGACGGCTTCCGCTTCGTCCTCGAACGGCTTGGGACGGACGGCTTCGTGCACTGACATACGACTGCCGGCACACTGCCGTCGGCGCCGGGGGCCCTTGGACCGGGGCTACCGACAAGCCCGTGGCCGCGCCACGCCCCACCCGTCGGCAGGGGGAGCGGCGCGGCCACTGTTGTACCGCCGGGGTCAGGTGCCCGTCATCGCCAGCATCTCGGGACGGTAGCGCTCACCGTGCACTCGCAGCGCCGCCACCTCCTGCAGGACCGCCAACTCACCCGGGCCGAGGGTCAGCCGGGTGGCGGCGAGGTTGTCCGCGAGGTGGACCGGGGAGGTCGTTCCCGGGATGGGGACCACGTCTGGGCCGCGGTGGTGCAGCCAGGCCAGAGCCAGACGTGCGGCCGACACACCGAGCCGGCGGGCGAGCATGTCGAGGCGTCGTACGAGCGCCAGATTGCGCTGCAGATTCTCCGGCTGGAACCGGGGCAGGCTCTGCCGGAAGTCGTCCGCGGCCAGCCGGCTGTGGTGGCGGATCGTCCCCGTCAGGAAGCCCCGTCCCAGCGGTGCGTAGGCCACTAGGCCGATCCCACGCTCCCGGCAGACGCCCACCACCTCGTCCTCGACATCCCGCGACCACAGACTCCACTCGCTCTGCACCGCGGTCACCGGGAAGACGGCGTCAGCACGCCGCACGCTCTCGGCGGACGGCTCCGACAGCCCGAAGAAGCGTACCTTCCCCGCCCGTACCAACTCGGCTACCGCTCCGGCCGTCTCCTCGACCGGCACCTCGGGGTCGATCCAGTGCTGGTAGTACAAGTCGATCCGGTCCGTGTTCAGGCGCCGCAGCGAGGCGTCGCACGCCTCGCGCACGTACTCGGGCCGACCGCACAGCCCCAGGAACGAGCCGTCGCCGCCGCGCCGCATCCCGAATTTAGTGGCGACCAGCACCTCGTCACGACGCCCGGCGAGTACCTCGCCCAGTAATTCCTCACCTGCGCCGAGCCCCTGCACGTCGGCCGTGTCGAACAGTGTCACCCCGGCATCCAGGGCGGCGCGCAGCACGCCCGCGGCTTCGGGCCGCGAAGGGCAGCCGTAGAAGGCGGTGGTGGGCAGACAGCCGAACCCCTGTGCGCTCACCTCCAGTTGCCGCAGTTTGCGTGTGGGAGGAATGGACGGTGATCGCACTCTGATTCTCCTCGACCCTCGATGTCCCGCGCTTCCTACGGGAGTTCCCTGTCTGACAGGACAGCGTTCCGTGGTGGCGAGCCGCTGGACGGTCGGCACCGCACCGGGGGGCAAGCCGGAGGTCCATCCGAACGCAAGAGGCCGTGCCCACAGTGGGTTTGCGATCACCGCGGCGCCCAGCGCAGGCGGCTTCGTACCCGGCCCGCGCTTTCCCCGACACGGGCGCCCTCTCCAACCAAACGAAACGAGGTTCCTGATGGCCAGTAAGAAGACCGCGGAGCTCCTGCTGAGGCGGCTGCACGAGTACGGCGTGGACCATGTCTTCGGTGTCGTCGGCCGGGAGGCCGAGGCCATCCTCTTCGACGAGGTGGACGGGCTGGAGTTCGTCCTGACCCGGCACGAGTTCACCGCCGGTGTCATGGCCGACGTGCTCGCCCGGCTGACCAACCGCCCACAGGCATGCTTCGCCACGCTCGGCCCCGGCATGACCAACCTGTCGACGGGCGTTGCCACCTCGGCGCTGGACCGCAGCTCGGTGATCGCGATGGCCGCCCAGTCCGAGTCGCACGACTGCTTCCCCAACGTCACCCACCAGTGCGTCGACAGTGTCGGCGTGATGGCGCCCTTGACCAAGTTCAGCGCTCAGCTGGAGCGACCCGCTGACATCACGTCCCTGGTGGACACCGCGGTCCTGCACAGCACCTCCGAGCCGGTCGGGCCGAGCTTTCTCAGCCTGCCCATCGATCTGCTGAGCGCCGACGTGCCCGAGGACGCCATCCAGAACGCCCCCGCCGTCGGTGACCGCAAGAAGGCCCTCGTCGACCCGGCCTGGACCGAACTCGTTCCCGACATCACCGCCAAAATCGCCGCCGCGAAGCACCCCGTCCTCGTCGTCGGCAGCGCTGTGATCCGGGCCGGCGGCGTCGACGCGCTGCGCTCCTTCGCGGAGCGGTCGCGTATCCCGGTCGTCACCACCTACACCGCCAAGGGCGTTCTGCCGCACGACCACCCCCTCAACTACGGTGCGATCAGCGGGTACATGGACGGCATCCTGTCCTTCCCCGCGCTCGACCACATCTTCGGCCCCGCCGACCTCATCGTCGCCCTCGGCTACGACTACGCCGAGGACCTGCGGCCCTCCATGTGGACCCGCGGCACAGAGAAGGAGGTCGTCCGGGTCGCCGCCACGATCAACCCGATCCCGGGCATCTTCCGCCCTGCCGTCGACGTCGTCGCCGATCCTCGCGAGGTCATCGAGGCCCTGGACAAGGCCACCACCGACCTCACGGCGAAGACCCCGCACGACATCGAACCGCTGCGCGCCCGGATCGCCGAGTTCCTCGCCGACAGCGAGGAGTACCCCGACGGTATGCGTGTCCACCAGGTCATCGACTGCATGAACTCGGTCCTTGAGAACGGCACCTTCGTCAGCGATATCGGCTTCTTCCGCCACTACGGCGTCCTGTTCGCCAAGGCCGACCAGCCCTACGGCTTCCTCACCTCCGCCGGATGCAGCAGTTTCGGCTACGGCCTGCCGGCCGCCATGGCCGCCCAGATCGCCCGCCCGGACGAGCCCGTCTTCCTCATCGCGGGAGACGGCGGCTTCCACTCCAACAGCGCCGACCTGGAGACCGCGGTCCGCCTGGGTCTTCCGCTGGTGATGGTCGTCGTCAACAACGACCGCAACGGGCTCATCGAGCTGTATCAGAACAAGGGCCACCAGCGCTCGCACGCCCCCGCCGTCGCCTTCAAGACCGTCGACTTCGTCCAGCTCGCCGAGGCCAACGGCTGCGACGCCGTCCGCGCCACCGACCGCGACTCACTGGTCGAGGCGCTGCGCAAGGGTGCCGAGCTGGGCCGGCCGTTCCTGATCGAGGTACCCGTGGCCTACGACTTCCAGTCCGGTGGCTTCGACGCCCTGGACATCTGACGGTCATGATCGGACCCAATCTTGTGGTGGGCTTCCGGGCCCGCGTGTCGTGGTCGCCGTGCCACGCCGAACCGGAGGCCCCGCGCTTCTCGGTCCAGGGCCATCTGAGCGCAGTCGCCGCGGCGAGCGCGGGCCGCCGTCTCCAAGGGGTCGCCGTCAGTTTCGGCGCCCCCGACACCCTCGTCTCCGACGGCGGCGTCCACCTGCTGCTCGCCGGCGAGATCTACAACCGCGAGGAGGTCGCCAGGGCTCTCGGGGACGCCTCCGCCGCCTACGGCAGCGACGTCACGCTCGTGCTGGCTGCTTGGCACCGCTGGGGCACGGCCGCGTTCCGCATCCTCAACGGCCGCTTCGCCGCCGTCCTCCTGGACGGCGGCGGGCGGGTCGTCGTGGCAACCGACCACGTCGGCTCAGTCCCGCTGTGGGTACGCGCCGACGCCTACGGCATCGACGTCTCCACCGAGGCCAAGACGCTCGCCGGGCTGGCCGGCACGCCCCTGGACGTGATCGGCGCCCAGCCGCTGCCCGGCGGCACGGGGGTGCACCGCGTCCGCGCGGGAACCGCGCTGATTCTGGAGACCGTCCAGGGCGAGGTGCGCACAGCGGACCGGCTGCACACCTGGACTCCCCCGGTGTCGCGATCCGCCGTCGGCGAGGAGATCGCCGTCGGCCGGGTGCGCAGGCTCCTCGAACAGGCCGTCCGCACCCGGCTGCGGTACGACCCGGAGCCCACCGTGGTCCTGTCCGGAGGAATCGACTCCAGTGGCGTCGCGGCGTACGCGGCCGCCCACAGCGGCCTCGTCCACACCGTGTCCATGGGGACCGAGACCTCCGACGAGTTCGGGCCCGCCAAGGTGGTCGCCGGCCACCTCGGCACCGACCACTCCGAGATCACGATCCACAGCTCCGACCTGGTGCGGGAGCTGCCCTGGGCGGTGTGGGCCGCGGAGATCGCGGACCACACCATCCTGGAGTACCTGCTGCCGCTGGTGGCCCTCTACCGCAGATTGCCCCCCGGCCAGCGGCGTGTCCTGACCGGCTACGGTGCCGACATTCCCCTGGGGGGCATGCACCGGCGCACCGAACGGCTCGAATCCCTGGACGCCGTCATCGCCCACGACATGGCCACGTTCGACGGGCTCAACGAGATGTCCCCGGTCATCTCGGGCGTCGCCGGGATCTGGTCCACGCACCCCTACTGGGACCGCGACCTGCTCGACTGCCTGGTCTCGCTCGACCCCGGACTCAAACACCGCTACGGCCGCGACAAGTGGGTGCTGCGCGAGTCCCTGGCCAGGATGCTGCCGGCTGAGACGCTGTCGCGACCCAAGCTCGGCATCCACGAGGGCTCCGGCACCTCCAGCGCCTGGACCGCGCACCTCCTGGAGCAGGGCGTGCCACCCGAGCGAGCCGAAGAGTGCAAGGCGGCCATGGCCCAACGCTTGCACGAGCTGATCGTCCTGCGCGCCCGGCACCCCGACGAGATCTCCTTCGACGAGGTCCTCGCGACCACTGAGAAAGGACGGACCAGCCATGAACGCAACCAGTGACGGCAGCGATTTCGCCACGTCCGGGAAGACCCAGCGCAGCAGCGGCTCCTCGCCCCGCTACGCGCAGCTCGCCACCTTCATGCGGCTCCAGCACGATCCAAGCCCGGTGGGCCGCGACGTCGTGGTGATCGGTGCCCCCTACGACGGAGGTACCAGCTACCGGCCGGGCGCCCGGTTCGCGCCACGCGCCATCCGGCACGAGTCGTGCCTCATCCATGGCACCGGCATCGACCGCGGCCCCAACGTGTTCGACCTGATCGACGTCGTCGACGGAGGCGACATCGACCTCAGCCCGTTCTCCCAGGACATCGCCATGGAGACGGCGACCGAAGCGCTCAAGGGACTGCTCGCGGACAACGACGCGTTCCTGATGCTCGGCGGGGACCACTCGCTGTCCCTGGCCGCCATGCGCGCCCTGTACGGCAAGCACGGCAAGCTCGCCGTACTCCACCTCGATGCCCACAGTGACACCAACCCACCGGTGTACGGCGGCACGTACCACCACGGAACCCCGTTCCGCTGGGCGATAGAGGAGGGCCTTGTCGAGCCGGACCACGTGGTCCAGCTCGGCATCCGCGGCCACAACCCCCGCCCCGACTCGCTCGACTACGCCCGCGGACACGGCGTACGTGTCATCACCGCGCAGGAGTGCTTCACGCGATCACTGGACGATGTCGTCCAGGAGATCCGGTCCGTGGTCGGCGACCTGCCGCTGTACGTTTCGGTCGACATCGACGTCGCCGACCCCGCCTACGCGCCGGGCACCGGCACCCCGGCACCGGGCGGGCTCTCCTCCCGCGAGGTGCTGGCGCTGCTGTCGGTCGTCGGCGACCTGAAGCCGGTCGGCTGCGACGTCGTAGAGGTGCTGCCCACCCACGACCCTGCCGGCATCACCGCCTTGCTCGCCGCGGAGGTCGGCGCCGAACTCCTCTTCCAGTACGCACGCGGCACGGGACGGACACAGGCAACGGCGCCTGTGCCGGCCCGGCCGCGCATCACACGCCGAGGCACATCGAAAGGAACCGATATGACCACCACGCGATCTGAGATCGTACGGTGCGACGACGACGCCGGTCGTCTCCTCGCCCTGCGTGAGCGGCTGCCCCGGATGCCGCGCCTCGACCTGAGCGGCTTCTTCACGACCGCGGGAGAGCTGTCGCGCGAACTGCCGGAGCACCTGCGCGGTGCCCTGCGAGACTTCCGCGCCACCGGCAACGGGGCCGGATACCTGCTGCTGACCGGCCTGCCGGTCAGTGACGAGGAGCTGCCCGAGACACCGACCAGCACCCCGGCGCCGACGCAGCGGCCGTTGCTGTCCATGGAGGCGTGGCTCACCCTGGTCGGCATGGAGCTGGGCCTGCCGACCGGCTACCGGGAGCTGCGTTCGGGCACCATCCTCCAGGACGTGTATCCCTCGCCGAACGCGCACTATCTCTCCTCGGAGACCTCCGAGACCATCCTGGAGTTCCACACGGAGATGGCCTACCACAAGCACCAGCCGCACTATGTGATGCTGGCCTGCTCCCGCGCCGACCACGAGGGCAAGGCCGCCACCCTGGTCGGCTCCGTGCGCAAGGCGTTGTCCCGCCTGGACGACTCCGCCCGCGTGGAGCTGTATCGCAAGCCCATGCGCTGCCATGTCGACATGGCCTTCCGCCCCGCCGAGGACACCGACCCGGTCTACCAGATCTCCGTCCTCGACGGCCACCGCGACGACCCGCTGCTCGCCTATGACCGGGAGCTGCTCGACCCGGCCGACCTGCCCGCCAAGCAGGCCTTGGCGGAGCTCTCGGACGCCCTTGACGAGGTGACCGAGCCGGTGCACCTGAGGCCGGGCGACCTCCTCATCGTTGACAACTACCGCACCACGCATGCCCGTACGCCGTTCACCCCCAGGTGGGACGGCAAGGACCGGTGGCTGCACCGCATGTACATCCGGGTCCCTGAGCGCATGACCGACAGCGCCGCCCAGGTGGGCGACGTCGTCGGCTTCGTGGGCCGGTGAGGTAGCGCCGACCCGAACGTACTCCGGCGGGGCTGGTCACCGAGGCGGACCCGCCGGAGTACGATCACCGCGAACTCAGAGAGGACAGTCCCACGATGACCACACTGTTCTTACCGCAGGGCTTCCGCACGCACACCGGACGGTCCGGAATCCGCAGCGACCTTGACGACTTCCTCGTTGTGGCCTCCGACGTACAGGCCGCCGTCAGCGCAGTGTTCACCCGTTCCCGCTTTGCCGGCCCCAGCGTCGTCCTCAGCCGTGCGGCGGCTGCCTCGAAGACCGGCCGCGGTGTCATCGCGCTGTCAGGCAACGCCAACGTCGCCACCGGGGAGGGCGGACTCAGCGACGCGCGCGAGGTCCGGGCGGGCGTAGCCAAGGCCCTCGGGGTCGCGGACGACGAACTGCTGATCACCTCCACGGGCCTCATCGGGCAGCGTTATCCCATGCCCGCGGTGCGCTACCACCTCGCTTCACTGAGCTATCCCTTCGACGGCGCCGATTTCGACGCCGCCGCCAAGGCGTTCATGACCACCGACACCCGGCACAAGGTCCGCTCCGCGCGTTGCGGTACGGCGTCTCTGATCGGCATCGCCAAGGGCGTCGGCATGATGGAGCCGAACATGGCAACCCTGCTGACGTTCTTCTTCACCGACGCCGAACTCGAGCCCGAGGTCCTTGACGCCGTGTTCCGACGGGTGATCGACCGCACCTTCAACGCGCTCAGCATCGACACCGACACCTCCACCAGCGACACCGCCGCGGTATTCGCCAACGGCCTGGCCGGGCCGGTGGACGTCGCGGAGTTCGAGCGGGAGCTGTTCGGTGTGGCCCTCGGCCTGGTCAAGGACATCGCCCGCGACGGAGAGGGCGCCAGCAAGCTGATCGAGGTGGCCGTCACCGGCGCCCGCGACGCCGAGCAGGCTCGCCGGGTCGGCAAGACGGTCGTCAACTCCCCTCTGGTGAAGACCGCCGTGCACGGCGCGGACCCCAACTGGGGGCGTGTGGCGATGGCCATCGGCAAGTGCGAGGAGGACGCGGACATCACCCCCGAAAACGTCACCATCGGCTTCGGTGACATCGACGTCTACCCCGAGCCGCCCGACGAGGGGCGCCTCGCGCAGGTCGCCAAGCACCTAAAGGGCGACGAGGTCCTCATCAAGGTGGGCCTGGGCACCGGCCGCTCCTCCTTCCGCGTGTACGGGTGCGATCTGACCGAGGGCTACGTCCGTCTGAACGCCGACTACTCGACCTGACCGCACCCGTCACCGCCGTACGACAGGCCGTCAGGCCGCGTGCGGCAGCGTTCGCCACGGCAGCAGGTGCGCCGGCAGCGCGTTGAGGAACACCACCTCACCGGTCTGGGCCACCAGCCTTCGCAGTCGTCGAAGATAGGCGTGGGCCTCGCGCGGCCGTCCGGCTACCCGCTCGGCGTCGGACACCAGCGCGAGGCCGAGTGCGATGAGCCTGGTGCCAGCCAGTTCCTCCCTCGCCAGGGAGTTGCGCGCGGCGGCGAAGTCGGCCGAACGCGCCGTGCCCTGGCGGGCGTTCGCCCAGAGCAGCACGGCATCGATCAGCCACTGCCAGCAGAACCTCCGATTCCGCTGGGTCGGCTCGACGGCCGCGATCGCGTGCCGCTCGGCCCCCCCGGGGTCGTCCTCAAAGACCCGCAGGACCGCCTCGTAGGTGTTCACGAGGCTGATGGTCAATGGGCTGATGATCACCGGTATGCCGCTGCGGCTCTGCAAACGCCGGATCTCGGCCATGTCCTGCCAGGCCTCGTCCCTGTGCCCACGCAACCACTGGATCACCGTCTTGTTCAGCCGCGTGCAGAGATACAGCCACCAGGGGGTTATCGCGCCGGAGCCGACTGCCTTGCCGCAGTCGGCTCTGGCGAGTCCGTCGTCCATCGCGGCCTGGGCCTCGGCCAGCTCGCCTCGGGCGTAGTGCACGCAGCCCTGGCCGTAATGGGCGACGGACTCCAGGTACGGGTCGTTCTCCTGCTGTGCCAGGCATCGCAGGAACGAGACTGTCGCCTCCGCGTTGGAAAGGTCCCCGCGCGCCAGTTGTTCGGTCAGGTGGCTAGGCAGGACGACTCCGTCCTGTGGGGAGCCCACATAGCACCCGAGTTGCCGCACACGGTCGCGCAGCGCGTCCCGGGACGCCGGCGCGGTCTCCTGGATGACATTCAGCAGATCCAGGCGCCGCAGCTGTACATCCAGCTCCGCCTGCGCGTATCGCTGGTCGCCTGCGGGTGTGTGCAGAATTTCCGCCAGCAGGTCCAGCCAGGCCAAACCCATGTCGTACAGTCCAAGCTTGACTGCCTTCTCCACCTCATCCAGAAGCGGCCGCAGGACCCGTTCCGGGGGCGCCGTCCGCAGGGCGGCGCGCGTATGGGCGCCGATGGAGTCACGAACGTCGAAGGGCTGGGCGCCGTTCAGCAGGGCGATCACCGCCCTCAAATGCAGCTTTCCCAGCTCACCATGGGTGAGGTTACGGTGCACTGTGTCCCGCAACAACGGGTGGACGAGCCTCAGGCTCGGCCCTCCGGACACCGGGGTCAGCAGGCCCCCGCGGATCGCCTGCTGGATCGCCGGCCTCCCACAGTCGTCACCACCGCCCACTACCCGACGCAGCACCGGTTCAGTGCAGTCCGCGCCGAGCACAGTGCACGTCCGCAGGACGTCGTTCACCGGCCCGGGGAGCAGGGCCAGCCGTTCGAGGACGACTTCCTCCAAGGCTTCCGGCAGCAGGCTCTCCACGGCCGCGGCAGAAGTATCGGGCGTGAGTTGTTTAAGCAGTGCGAGCAGGAAGTACGGGTTGCCGACCGTGCGCCGGTGGAGGGCGTCGGCCAGGGCGTCAGTGAGGTGCTGACCCTCCGCCCGCGCCAGCTCTCGGCTCTCCTCGGCGTCCAGACCGCCGAGAATGATCTCGTCGGAGACGGGCAGCTCGCGGATCGCGACCAGTAGAGCACGCATGTCCAGATCGGCGCTGGCGCGGAAGGTGCGGGAGGTGGCGACGAGCAGCAGCCGAGAGTCGGCGAGCTGGCTGGCGAGGAGGCGCAGTAGCCGTAGGGAGGCGACGTCAGCCCAGTGAAGGTCTTCTATGACCAGCACAAGCGGCCGGCCAGCGAGGGCCAGAAGCACCTGGGCCACCGCCTCCTGGACAGGGAAGTCACCGATCGGATGCTGGGCGCGCGGAGTGCGCTCCGGCACCCCTTGCCAGCCGGGCAGCATGGCGACAAGCGTGGCACGGACCTCGGCGGGCAGCGCATCGATGGTATGCGGCCAACGCTCAGCGGCGACCCGCAGCACCTGCTTCCACGGCCAGTGCTTGGGCAGAGCGTCGGCCTTCGGGCAGTTGACGGTGAGGACGTCGATCTCGCGCTCGGCGCAGCGGCGCCGGAACTCGCGCAGCAGCGCGGTCTTTCCGCTGCCGCTCTCCCCGAGCACGCTCACCACCCCGCCCCGGCCGTCACAGGCCCGGTCGACGGCCGCCCGCAGGACCTCCAGTTCCTGCTGCCGCCCGATGAACGGCATCTGCCTGAGAGCCGGGGCACTCGCCACGGTTTCCGCTGCCTTGGCGGGGACCGCAGGGGCGGCCACCTCGGCCGGTGACAGCGAGGGCGCCTGGCGCAAAATCTCCTCATGGGTGCGCCGCAGCTCGGGGCCGACGTCGACGCCGAGCTCCGTAGAGAGGTAGCGACGGGTGTGGTCGAAGATCCGTAAGGCATCCGCCTGACGTCCGTCGCGGTACTGGGCCTGCATCAGCAGAGCCACCAGTCGCTCCCGTGCCGGGTGGTGCGCCGCCTCGACCTCCAGATCGTGCAAGATCTCCCCGCTCCGCCCCAGCCGAAGGGCGGCCTCGGCCCGCCCCTCGACGGCGGACAGCCTCAGCTGACTCAGACGCTGCGCCTCCTGGTGGGCGAAGTCGTACTCGGACAGGTCCTCGAACGGGGGCGCGATCCACTCCTGCAGGGAGGCCGACAGCAGTGCGAAGGCACGGGCCCGGTCGCCCCGCCGCTCGGCTGCGAGACCCCTGGTCACCAGCTGTTCGAAGCGCACGACGTCGATGTTTTCGGGGGCGATGTCGAGGACGTAACCGTGGCTGCGGTATCGGAGGGTGAGCTCCGAGCCGTCAGCGAGTGGACGGTGGGCGATGAGCTTTCGCAGCCGGGATACGTACGATTGCAGTGTGGTGACCGCGTGCCCGGGAAGGTCGGCTCCCCACAGACTTTCGAGGATGGTCGGGATGGAGACGACTGTGCCGGCCCTCATCACCAGCAGGGCGAGCACCGCGCGGCGGCGGGGCGGTCCTATCTCCAGGGGTTGTCCGCTGAACTGTATGGTCAACTTGCCGAAAGCACGGATGACCGCCTCTTGGCGGGGCGGGAAGGTCAGGTCGTCCTGGTGGAGAGAGATCGGGGCTGACGCGCTACGTGCTGACATGCTGTTTCTCCTACGGTGCCGGTGCGGGGTGCCACCGGTGGGGGGCGTGGAGGGCAGCGTGCTGTGTGGGAACAGGGAATGCCCGTCGGGCTTCCTTAGCAGGCTTTGGGGGACTTCAGGATGCGGGTTCACTGGAGGAAGGGTTTCGGGATACGGAATTCCTGGGGGCGGGCTTTCGAGTCGCTTACTCCCGGCAAGGCCGAGTGGCGGAAGGCGGCTTCCGGGCGACGAGTCTTCCGGAAAGTGGAGGCAGGAGAGTCACGACGGTCCGGTGGCTACCTGGGTGCGCTCCAGCAGGCGCCTGAGGGCGCTGGCGACGAAGTCGCGGTCCGGTGCCGTTGCCCCCGAGCCCGCGAGGTGGCCCCAGACACCGGGAATCACGCTCAGTGCAGAGCGGGGCACTACCCGGGCCGTCGCGGCCTCGTCCCGGGGTGAGAAGCACTGGTCGCGCAGACCGGGCAGCGACACTGTGTCCGCCCGCACGGCTTCGAGCGCCTTCCGCGCGCTCCTGCCATACCCAGGGGTCGCGCCGACGTCGCTACGCTCCCAAGTGCCGACCATGACCAGCAGGTCCTCGACGTTCCGGCTGGTGAAGAAGGCGTCCCAGAAGCCGGTGAGATAGGCGTCCCGGTCCGCGAAGCCCAGCTCCCGGTAGAGCCGCTCCGCCCAGAACTCATGGGAGGCCGCCCAGCCGGCGAAAACCCGGGCGGCCGCGCGCAGCCGCTGCTTCGGGGGCCCGTCGCCGCGCAGCGCAGAGCCGAGCGCGGAGAGGAAGACTCGGGTGGCCTCGCTGGTCGTGGCGGAGCCACAGATCGGTGCGAGCCGGGCTACCAGCTGCGGATAGGACACCGCCCACTGGTAGGCGTGCATCGCCCCCATCGACCACCCGGTTACCAGCGCCACCTCGGCAGCGCCCAACTCCTCAGCGACCAACTGGTGCTGGGCAGCGACATTGTCCCGGGACGAAATCGCAGGGAACCGGGAGCCGCTCGGATGGTTGCTCGGGGAACTGGAGAAGCCGTTACCGAACAGCCCCGGTACGACAACGCAGTAGCGGTCGGTATCCAGCGGCCGCCCGCTGCCGATGAGCCAGTCATAACCGGTGTGGTCGCCGCCGAAGAAGGTGGGGCACAAGACGACATTGCGCCGGTCGGGGGCCAGCTGTCCGTGCAGGGCGTAGGTGATCTGCGCGTCGCGCAGGATCTCTCCGCTCTCCAGGGGCAGGTCACCCAGACGGTAGGTGGCGAGAGGCATGGGGGTCTCCTGAGTAAGGGGGTGTGTGGACTCTCCGCTGAAGTTGTCACTTTGCGTGTGGCTATGGTGACAGCGGCGTTTACTCGAAGCTTGATCGCTGACTGATCAAAGCTTGATCGGTTCCGTGTCAGGGGGTCAGGAAATACCAGACAGCCGTAACAGGGCTGTGGTGCCCGCCGCCGCGACCACGATGACCGCGAAGGAGGTACGGCGAAGGGCAAGGACCAGAGCGACGGCGACCCCGGCGAGCCGAGCCCACCCGGCGAAGGATCCAGCCTCGGTCAGCGCGCCAGTGACGCACAGCGCGGTGAGTGGGACGGCGGCCATGATGGGCAGCAGGCGTACGACAGCCGCAGGCAGCGTCAACCGGTGGTGCAGCAACGGGCCGGTCAAGCGCGTCAGATACGTGCCGACGGACAGTGCGGCGACGGCGAGAACCATCATCATCGGAGGCCCTCCTCGCCGGCGTTCGGCACCGAGTCGTGGCGACCCGGCGGGTCAGGGCGGGGAGGGCGAGCGCGAGCAGGGAAAGCATCAGCGGCATACCGGCGGGCAGCAGCGGAGTGGTGAGCAGGGCCAGGGCGGAGCCGACCAGGGCGGCGTCACGGGTGGTGCGGTCGCGCAGGGAGGGCAGGACGAGGGCGAGCAGGCCGGCAGGGAACGCGGTGTCCAGGCCTGAGGTGTTCGGATCGCCGACGCTGCCCGCAAGGAGTACGCCGACAGCCGTGCCGCCGTCCCAGGCGAAGGTGAGCGCGATGCCGCAGGCCCAGAAGGCGCGGCGGCGCGCCGGCCCGTCGGGTCGGCTCAGCGCGAACGCCACCGACTCGTCGCTGATGAGCTGGCTCCCTGCGATCCGGGCCCACCAGGTGTCACGAAGGGCGAGACCGAAGGGAAGATGACGGGCGTTCAGCAGTAGCCCGCCGACCACCGCCGCGACCGGGTTGCCCACGGCCAGCAGCCCGACGGACAGGAACTGGGCTCCACCGGCGTGAATGAACACCGACATGGCTATCGCAAGCCAGCCCGGCACACCGGAGGCGACTGCAATCGCGCCGAAGGAGATCCCGATGACGGCGGCGGCGCCGCTCAGTGCGCCGAGCGCCGACCACATCTCTCGATCGTCGTCGGGTTTGTACTGGGTCATGCGGTCCGTCCAGGGAAGCACTAGGAATGAGGGGCGCCCGCGCGTCACCACGCCGCGGTGCGCAGGAAGTTCTCCAACCTCTTCATACCTTGGTCCATGATCTCGGGGTCCCGGATGAACGATGTACGAATCCACCTACTGCCGTCCCGCGGATCGTCGAAGAAGGCGGGGCCCGGCGCCACCAGAACCCCCGCCTCGTCGAGCAGCCGGACGGCGAATTCAGCTGCGGGCAGCGGGGTGACCCGGTCGATTCGCGACCACACGAACCAGCCGCCCTCCGGGTGGAACAGCTCCAGACCGGCCCCGGCAAGCCGCTCGACCATCGCATCCCGGGTCGCCCGGAAGTTCTCCGCGCCCGAACTCGCGGCGCTCACAGCCGCGGCACCCTCCTGCAGCGGCGTGGGGGCGCACACCGTCGTGCGCTCAACCACCCGGCGCAGCCCCGCGGAGAGCGCGGGCGGCGCCACACAATACCCAAGCCGCCAGCCGGACATCTGCAGGGACTTGGAGAAGCTGCCGACCGCAACCACGTGCTCACGCGCCGACGGCAGGTCCAGCGGCGAGGTCATCTCGCATCGACCGAAGACGAAGCTGTCGTATACCTCGTCGGTGATACAGACGATGTCTCGCCGGACGCAGATCTCCATGAGCGCGGCGATTTCAGCGGCGGAGAAGACACGGCCGGTGGGGTTGTGCGGCGTGTTGAGGAGGATCGCCCGGGTGCGCGGGGTAATCGCGGCGCGGATGACGTCGGTGTCGAGCCGCCAGTCGCCGAGGGTCAGCGGCACCGGGCGGGGCACCGCGCCAACGAGCCGGACAGCACCCGGGTAGGACTCGAACCAGGGCTCCGGTACGAGGACTTCGTCGCCCGGGTCGACACAGGCCAGGAGCGCCGCCAGCACCCCCTCGGTGGCACCGCTGGTGATGGTGACCTCATGTTCGGGGTCCACGACCACTGCCCTGTCGCGGCTGAGGCGCTCGGCGACTACGGCACGCAGCTGCGGGCTTCCGGCAGCGGGAGCGTATTGGTTGCGGCCCGCGCGCATCGCGGCCGTGGCCGCCGTGAGGACGGCCTCCGGAGGGTTTCCAAGGGGCACTCCACTGGCCAAGTCCACGGCGCCCCGCTCACGCGCGGTCGCCGCCAGGCGGCCCACGGACAGTGGGGCGAGGCCGGCCGCCCGTTGTGACAGCAACGTCTTTTTGAGGCTCATGGACATCCACGGTTCCGTCCGGGGCTTGAGCCCGGCGGGACAACCGGTTTGTCTCCTGCACCTTTGCCCCGTCCCAGAATGTCCTCAAGGCGACAGGGGGATCGTCCAACGGACTGTCGAGGAGGCATCGTGAGGATGAAGGCCCGTGGTGGCCGCACCGGCCACCGGAGCCGGTCCACGCCGGACGCAGTTGAAGGCGACGTGCATTGAAGCCGACCGACGCCGACCATCTCATCCGTAATACCAAAGTCGTCCAACAGGTCGATCCGCTCTTCGACGCCGAGACCGCCTCCCCGCTGAGCCGCGATGCTCTGCTGCGGCTTGCGGCGGGCACCCTCGGCACGGTCCGGGTACCGGACATGCTCACGCCGGAACTCTGCGAGCGGATCACCGCGCAGCTGGACGGTACCGAGTTCAGCACCTAGGACGAGCGGCACATCTGGCCGCCGATCGCCAAATTCGGCCCGGCGGTCTACGACTACTACCTGGACGGCCAACTGCGTCCGGAGTACTGGCAGGACGCCCGCAAGGCGGAGGAGCAGTGGGCGAACGCGACGGGCGCCGACGACCCGATGGATACGCTGCTCGCACAGATCGCCGAGGCTTGGAATGGGCCGGTCAGCCGGGCGACCGTGGGCGGGCGGAGCCTGTTCGCAGGGATGGTGCGCGAGCTGAAGGGCGATCCGCGGATGCACTTCGACGAGGTGGTCCGCGAGTTCCCTGGCGTCTTCGACCACACCCCGATCGCCCAGCTCGGGTTCAACTGCTACATCAGCCTGCCCAAGGAGGGCGGCGAACTGAACGTCTTCCGCCGGCGCTGGCGCCCGGCGGACGACGAGGACCGCATCGGCTTCGGCTGGTCCCAGACCATCGTCGCCCGCGAGCCGCGCCTGACGCTCACCCCGGAACTGGGCGAGGGCATCTTCGCTCCCGAAGGCTGTG
Source organism: Streptomyces sp. NPDC058459 (assembly GCF_042721685.1). Lineage (NCBI taxonomy): Bacteria > Bacillati > Actinomycetota > Actinomycetes > Kitasatosporales > Streptomycetaceae > Streptomyces > Streptomyces sp. NPDC058459. Next base: position 28,181 of record NZ_JBHXLV010000004.1, read on the forward strand.
TCAGCGTCCTCGGCATGGTCTTCTGCGCTGGTTCCTGTGAGGCTAGCGCGCGGGTAGCAGTTCGAGGGGTGTCCGCGCAGCACAACACGCTTGGAGTCGCGCTCCTGCGAGGGCCGGTGACGGTTGTTCCGCCCAGGTGGTGACTTGCCGTTTCGATAACCGGACTGTCGCTCGAACGCCGAAGTGTGCATCTCGAGCGTGCAGTTGGCCCGGCTGCTCGGTCACAGCCGGTGGGAGGGGCGGCCGGATCCCGATGTGGGGGCGGCCGCCCCTGGCTGGCTCCGAGCAGCTCGGGTCCAACCCGGGTCGAATCAGAGCGGTTTCCTCTGACTGCCTCCGATCGCCTATGCAACCCGTCCTAGCAGGTCACAACCGATACGGCTCGCAAAAACGCAGGTCACAAGGGTGCTCAGGAATACCCGGCGTACAGCCCGACTCGTCTGTCGTACCCCCCCTCCGGCCCGCCGCCGGCCGGGGCTCTACTCCTCGAACAGCACCTCCTGCTCCGTGATCACCGTCTCCCGCAGCCGTCGGTTCCGGGCGCCGATGACGAGCGCCGTGGCCGCCGCCGTGACTCCTAGGGCGGCCGGGACCATCCAGCCGCGGTCGAGGGCATGACCGAAGGCGTGGTCCAGGGAGAGGTGGCCGGGGCCTGCCACGGCGAGGCCCGCCGCGGCCAGGCCGAGGCTCGCGGCGAACTCGTAGCCGCCCTCCTGGGCGAAGAAGCCGTTGGGGAGGTGCAGCGCCGCCGCCCCCGCCATCGCGCCGGCCGCCGCCGCGCCCGCCGCGGGGGTCGCGAGGCCCAGGGCGAGCAGGACGCCGCCGCCCGCCTCCGCCGCGCCCGCCGCCGTCGCGCTCACCCTGCCCGGGGCGAATCCCACGGACTCCATGAACTGGCCGGTGCCCTCCAGCCCGTGCCCGCCGAACCAGCCGAACAGCTTCTGCGCGCCGTGCGCGGCCAGCACCCCGCCGGTACTCAGCCGGAGCAGCAGCAGGCCCACATCGCGTCGGTCGTAACAGGTCATGATGACTCCCTTTCCCTCGCCTCCACCGTCGCACCGGGTACCCCGTCCGGCCTCCCGGCACGGGCGTCCGGGTGGCGGACGTCCGGTGGCGGGGTGCGGGCAGCGGTGTGAGCCTGACGCCATGACGATTCAGCCCGCCAAGCTGCGCGACCCGGCCGTCCGCGCCTTCGTGCACGCCGTCAACTCCCATGACCGCGAAGGCTTCCTGTCCCTCCTCGCGCCCGGCGCCACGATGGCCGACGAGGGCGCCGACCGCGACCTCGCCGTCTGGATCGACCAGGAGATCTTCTCCTCCCACGGCCACCTGGAGGTCGACAACGAGTCCCGGGGCGGCCGCGCGCTCGTCGCCCGGTACCGCAACGACACCTGGGGCGAGATGCGCACCCGGTGGACGTTCACCGTGGCCGACGACGGGCGGATCTCGCGGTTCGAGACGGGCCAGGCATAGCGGCGTACCAGGCCCGGACCAGCTGAGTCTCATCGGACCGCAAAGTCCTGTCCCTGAACCACCTCCCTCCGGTAAGGGCAGGTCGGGACCGGTGTACGGTCCCCGGGTGCGTGAATGTTCCCCGCTCAGCCGACGTGCCCTGCTCGGTCTCGCGGCCGCCGCCGTCCCCCTGACCGCCCCCGCCTCCGCCGCCGGGGCGAGAGCCGCCGGGGCGAGAGCCGCCGGAGTGGGCGTCGTCGGCGGAGAACGGCTCGGCCTCGGCGGGGTCCAGGTGCGCGCGGCCGGACTGCCGGGGAAGCTCACCGCCCAGGCGTGGCTCGTCGCCGACCGGGACACCGGTGAGGTGCTCGCCGCCCGCGACGCGCACCGGCGGCTCGCGCCCGCGTCCACGCTGAAGATGCTGTTCGCGGACACCGTGCTGCCCAAGTTCGCCCCGGAGCGGCGGTACCGGGTCACCGACGCCGACCTCGCCGGCATACCGTCCGGGTCCAGCCTCGTCGGCATCCGCCCCGGCACCACCTACACCGTCGAGCAGTCTGGCAGGGCGTGTTCCTGCGCTCCGGCAACGACGCCGTACATGTGCCGGCCCACCTGAACGGCGGTGTCGCCCGCACGGTCGCCGAGATATAGGCCAGGGCCGAGTATCTGCACGCCCTCGACACCCATGTGGTCAGCCCGGACGGCTTCGACCACCCCGGCCAGCTCTCCTCCGCGTACGACCTCATGCTGTTCGCCCGCGCCGGGCTGGCGAACCCCGGCTTCCGCCGCAGCGCCGGACGGCCGCCGCCGGGCTCGGGCGGCGGAAACCTCCGCCGAGACGGTGCCCCCGCCGGGTGGCCGCCGCCGCCCCCGTGCGCCGGAATCCCCCGCCGAAGCCGCCCCCCAGCAGGGCGGCCGTCACCGTCGCTGACGCCTCCGGGGTGCCGGCCCGGGTGACGCCGGTCACGCGACGGACGGGGACACGGACGAGGCACCCCCGAGGCCCGCTCCACCGCCCCACCGTCGGCGACCTTCGTACACCCGTCCCCCGCACCACCCCGGAGCTGAGACCATGGGGGTCGTCGTCCGGGGCGTCCGGCTGGGAGGGGTTGCATGGGTGAGCGGGATGTCGTGACGGCTCCGGGGGTGGCGGCCGCTCCAGGGGTCGCGCGAGTCGCGGAGCTGCCGCGCGGGGTGCTCGTCACCTTCCTGCTCGGGGCGCTCACCGCCACCACACCGCTGGCGATGGACATGTACCTGCCCTCGCTGCCGGAGGTCACCCGGACCCTGCACGCGCCCGCCGCCACCGTGCAGCTCACCCTCACCGCCTGTCTGGCCGGGATGGCGCTCGGGCAACTGGTCGTCGGGCCGATGAGCGACCGGTGGGGACGGCGGCGCCCGCTGCTCACCGGGCTCGCCGTGTACCTCGTCGCCACCGCCCTGTGCGCGTTCGCGCCCACCGTCGAGACGCTGGTCGCCCTCCGGCTGGCGCAGGGCCTCGCGGGCGCGGCCGGGATCGTCATCGCGCGTGCCGTCGTACGCGACCTCTACGACGGGGTCGCCATGGCCCGCTTCTTCTCCACCCTGATGCTGATATCCGGGGTCGCCCCGATCGTCGCCCCGCTGATCGGCGGGCAGATCCTCCGGGTGACCGACTGGCGGGGCGTGTTCGTCGTGCTCACCGGCATCGGGGCCGTGCTCACCGCGCTGGTCTGGCTGCGGCTGCCCGAGACGCTGCCGCCCGCCGAACGGCACCGGGGCGGCGTGAAGGAGTCCCTGCGCACCATGCGCGGCCTCCTCGCCGACCTGCCCTTCACCGGCTTCCTCCTCACCGGCGGCTTCGCCTTCGCCGCGCTGTTCGCCTACGTCTCGGCGTCCCCGTTCGTCGTCCAGGAGGTCTACGGCGCCTCCCCGCAGACCTTCAGCCTGCTCTTCGGGCTCAACTCGGTCGGCCTGGTCGTCGCCGGGCAGATCAACGGCAAGCTGCTGGTGGGCCGGGTCCGGCTGGACCGGGTGCTCGGCTTCGGCCTCGCGGTGATCGTGCTGGCGGCCGGCGCGCTGCTGCTGATGGCCACCGGGGTGTTCGGCGAGGCGGGGCTCGCGCCCGTCGCCGCCGCGCTGTTCGCGCTGATGTCGGCGATGGGCTTCACCATGCCCAACACCCAGGCCCTCGCCCTGCTGCGCACCCGGCACGCCGCCGGCTCCGCCTCCGCGCTGATCGGTACGACCTCCTTCCTCATCGGCGCCGTCGCCTCCCCGCTCGTCGGGATCGCCGGGGAGGGCACCGCCGTCCCGATGGCCGTCGTCCAACTGGCCGCCGCGCTCGTGGCGAGCGCCTGCTTCATGGGACTGTGCCGTCCCTGGCAGGCGGGCGCGGGCCCGGAGGGACCAGAAGGAGGAGACCACTGAGCGCACCGAGGCTCCGTCACGGCACCCCCGAACGGGCCGGGCTCGACCCCGCCGGGCTGGCCCGTCTCACCGACGACCTGCACGCCCTCACCGCCGGAGCGCACCCCTGGGCCGCCGGGGCCGTCGCGGTGGCCGGGCGCGGCCCGGTGATCGCCGTCGCCGAGGCGTCCGGCTGGGCCGTGAGGTACGCCTCCTGGGACCCCGAGACCCACGCCGGCGTCGAACTCCCGCCCGCCGACCGGGTACCCGTCACCCTCGACACCCCCTTCGACCTGGCCTCGCTCACCAAGCTGTTCACGTCCGTCGCGGCGCTCCAGCAGATCGAGCGGGGCACCCTCGGGATAGACGCCCGCGTGGGCGCGTACCTGCCCGAGTTCACCGGGGCCTCCGAACACGGCGTCACCGTACGGCAGTTGCTCACCCACACCGCGGGACTCGCGCCCGAACTCCCGCTGTACGACCACCCCGGCACCGCCGCCCGCCTGGCCCGGCTCCGCGCGGAGCCTCCCACGTCGAAGCCGGGGGAGTACCTGTACTCCGACCTCGGCATGCTCCTCCTGCAGTTCGTGCTGGAGCGGATCACCGGGCGGACCCTGGACGTACTGATCGCCGACGGCATCACCCGCCCGCTGGGCATGACGGCCACCTCCTACGGACCGCGCCCCGAGGCGGCGGCCACCGAGGACCAGCGCAGGCCCTGGGCCAAGGCGGACCGGGGGATGCTGCGGGGTGCCGTCCACGACGAGAACGCCTGGGCGCTCGGCGGCGTCGCCGGCCACGCGGGCCTGTTCTCCACCGGCCCAGACCTCGCCGTCTTCTGCCGCGCCCTGCTCGCGGGCGGCTCGTACGGGCCCGCCCGCGTCCTCGGCCCCGACTTCGTGGAACTCCTCCTCACCCCGCCCGGCCTCGGCTTCGCCGTCGACCAGCCGTGGTTCATGGGCACCCTGTCCGGGCAGGGCGCCGCCGGCCACACCGGCTTCACCGGCACCTCCCTGGTCCTGGACCCGGCGACGGACACCTTCCTCGTCCTCCTCGCCAACACGGTCCACCCGGTACGCCGCCCGGCCGACAGCCACCCCCGAGCGGCCCTGGCGAGCCGCCTGGCCAAGGCGGTACGGGACGCCTGAGCGGCGAAGGCCGGGGTACCCCTGCCCGCACCTGAGAGAATCAGCGGGTGAACGCCCCCACCCCCACCGCCGACACCCTCCGCTCCACCCTCGCCGGGGTGCTGGACGGGTTGCCGCCCAGGCAGGCGGCGTCCGCCGTCGAGCGGCTCATCGCCAACTACCGGGGAGACACCCCGACGAACGCGCCGATCCTGCGGGACCGCGCCGATGTGGCGGCCTACGCCGCGTACCGGATGCCCGCGACGTTCGAGGCGGTGCGCTCCGCGCTCGGGGCGTTCGCGGACGCGGTGCCCGGGTGGGCGCCCGGCAGCCATGTGGACATCGGGGGCGGGACGGGCGCCGCGACCTGGGCCGTGGCCGCCACCTGGGACGGGGAACGCCCGGTCACCGTGCTGGACTGGGCCGAGCCCGCGCTCGCCCTCGGCCGGGAGATCGCCGGGGCGCACCCCGCGCTGCGCGGCGCCGAGTGGCGGCGGGCCCGTATCGGCTCCGCGCTGGAGCTGCCGCCCACCGACCTGGTCACCGTGTCCTACGTCCTCAACGAGCTGTCCGGGCCCGACCGCGCCGCCCTCGTCGGCGCCGCCGCCGGTGCCGCGAGGTCCGTCGTCCTCGTGGAGGCGGGCACCCCGGCGGGGTACGAGCGGATCATCGAGGCCCGCGACCGGCTGATCGCGGCCGGGTTCCGGATCGCCGCGCCCTGCCCGCACAGCGCGCCGTGCCCGATCGTGCCCGGCGCCGACTGGTGCCACTTCGCCGCGCGGGTCAGCCGATCCTCGCTGCACCGCCAGGTCAAGGGCGGCTCACTGGCGTACGAGGACGAGAAGTTCAGCTACGTCGCCGCCACCCGGCTGCCCGCCGACCCGGCCCCGGCCCGTGTCGTCCGGCGCCCGCAGCTCCGTAAGGGGCAGGTGCTGCTCGATCTCTGCGAGGCGGACGAGCGGCTGCGGCGGACGACCGTCACCAAGCGGCACGGCGAGCTGTACAAGGCGGCCCGCGACGCCGGGTGGGGCGACGCCTGGCCCCCGCCGGGCGACGACCGGCCCGCCTCGCCGTCCCCCCGCCGGCCGGCCGGGGTCGCGTCACCCCTGGCCACACCCTCGGTGCGGCGAGCCCCGCGCTGACCTTCGTCCACGTCTCCGGCGAGGGTACGGAGAGTTCCGGCACGGGCCGCCTCTCGCCGAGTTCCCTCATATCCGCGCTCGGGCTCCCCGGGGCGCGGGGAGGTGGGACGATGAGGCATGCTGTCCGCACCACAGCGAGGCGAGGGGACAGATGAGCGCGACGTTCGGCGGCCGGTCCGGCCGGCGGGGCAGGATCTCCCAGTGGCTGCGTGGACGGCGTCCCAAGGAGGAACTTGCCGCTGACGGCGGCCGGGAGCCGCTGCTGCTCGCCACCGCGCGGGCCGGGCTGCCGCTCGCGCCCGCCGCGTATCCCGCCCCCGGTTACGGCTGTTCCTGCGACCGCGTCGGCTGTCCCACCCCGGCCCGGCACCCGGTGTCCTTCGCCTGGCAGACCCAGTCGACCACCGACCGCGCCCAGATCGAGCGATGGGCCCGCGACCAGCCCGAGGCCAACTTCGTCACCGCCACCGGCATGACCCACGACGTCCTCGACGTGCCCCTCGACGCCGGGCGGGCCGCCCTCGGCCGGCTCCTCGGCGAAGGCGTCGAGGTCGGCCCGGTCGCCGAGAGCGACGACGGCCGCATGCTGTTCTTCACCCGGACCCGCGGCACCCCCGAGGACGAGAACGAGTGGTGGCCCTGCGAACTGGACTGCCACCCCGAGACCATGGACGAGCACCCCGGCCTGCGCTGGCACTGCCGGGGCTCCTACGTCCTCGTACCCCCCGCCCGCCTCCCCGGCGACACCGACCGCGGAGTGCGCTGGGTACGCGGCCCGGAACACGCGCTGCCGGAGCCCCTGACCCTGCTGGAGTCCCTCACCGACGCCTGCGCCAAGCACGCCGGCACCGAGCCCGACCACCACGCCGGCACGGCCTGGCCCTCCCGCCGCTGAGCGGAACCGCACCCGGCCGCGGGCCCGCTCTACCCGCCCTGCGCCGCCGTGAGCCCCTGTACCCGCCCCAGCACCGACACCGGCCCCCCGCCGGCGGGATCGAGCGCGGCCTGGTCGGAGATGAACTCCAGGGTCAGGGACTGCTTCACCTCGCCCTTGGTCAGCGCCCGTACGTCCTGGTTCGGTACGGCCACCGAAGTCCCGGCGGCAGCCGTCCGCTTCTCGAAGTGCCGCGAGGCGAAGAAGACCAGCGCCCCGCCGTCCGTGGTGCGCAGCGCCAGCGGCGCGAAGTCGTCACGGATCAGCGGCTCGTCGACGTACTGCCGCACCAGCCCCGGCCTGCGCGCCTGCCGGGCGCGGACCGCACGCCAGCCGCTGGTGCCGGGGCCGTCGGCGAACGTCTTCCCGCCGACCCGCAAGTACGCCGCGTACCGCGCGCTCAGCTCGCCAGGCGGGACCGCCTCACCGGTGGAGCCGGCGGGCACCGCCTCGGCCCAGCCGCCCGCGTCGAGGCGGAACCCCGGCACCTGGGCGGGCGGGACCAGTGTCACGTAGGACACCCGCCACGGCTCGTCGAGCCCCCGGCGGAGGAACACCATCAGCCAGCGCGCGCCGCCGCCCCTGCTGCCCTCGGCGTCCGCGACGAACCAGCGGGGCCAGCCCGGCTTCTTCGGGATCGTGAACTTCGCGTCGGTCAGGGTCAGCGGGGTGTGCCGGGCGTTGCCGCCCGGGTTGTTGGCGTGGCCCGCCCTCAGCCGGGCGGAGTCGATCGCGGCGAACGCCCCGGTGACATGCCCGGCGTCCAGGGAGCCGTCGAAGGCCCGGTCGGCCCTGTTGTAGGCGTCCGTGAACCCCGTCAGCGCGCGGGCGGCCTCGCCGCGGGAGGCGGCGGGCAGCATCTCCCGCTCGCCGTGCACGACGACACAGCCGCCGGCCGTCAGCGTCCAAGCGGTCAGCGAGGCCGCTATGAGTGACCTCCGGTTCCGGCCGCGTAGCCCGCGGCCGCTGCGATCCCTGCTCATGAGGCGGCTTCACCTTCCCCTTCCCGGAGGCGAACCCTACCGGGAGGCGGAGAGGCCCGACCCCCCCCCCGAGGCGTCTACTCCGCCGAGCCGGCGGTGGCCGCCTCGACGGTGCGGCCCGGGAGACGGGAGGGGAGCAGGAACAGGGTGAGCACCGGCACCACATACAGCAGCCAGACCGTGATCTGCACGACCGTCGGGTCCGGCTGGAAGTTGAACACGCCCTTGAGGAGCGTCCCGTACCAGCTGTCCGGCGGGATCGTGTCGCTGATGTCGAAGGCCAGGTCCGTCAGCCCCGGTACCCAGCCGGCCTCCTGGAGGTCGTGCACGCCGTACGCCAGCACGCCCGCCGCGACGACGACCAGCATCCCGCCGGTCCAGGTGAAGAACTTCGCCAGGTTGATGCGCAGCGCGCCCCGGTAGAACAGCCAGCCCAGCAGCACCGCCGTGGCGATGCCGAGGGCGACGCCGATCAGCGGGCGCGGGGTGCCGTCGCTCGCCGCGTGCACCGACGCCCAGACGAACAGCGCGGTCTCCAGCCCCTCCCGGCCCACGGCCAGGAACGCGGTCGCGACCAGCGCGCCCGTGCCCATGGCGAGGGCGGCGTCGAGACGGCCGTGCAGCTCGGACCTGAGATGCCGGGCGGTGCGCCGCATCCAGAACACCATCCACGTCACCAGGCACACCGCGACGATGGACAGCGAGCCGCCCAGCGCCTCCTGGGCCTGGAACGTCAGCTCCTGCGAGCCGAACTCCAGCGCGCAGCCGAAGCCCAGCGCGAGCGCCACCGCGATGGCGATGCCGGTCCAGATCGGCTTCAACGCCTCCCGGCGGCCGGTCTTGACCAGATAGGCGATCAGGATGCAGACGACGAGCGACGCCTCAAGACCCTCGCGCAGACCGATCAGGTAGTTGGAGAACACGGACTACGCCTCCTTGGAGAACAGCGCCCGGCCCCACCAGTCGGCGGAGTCACGGACACCGGGCGGGACCGCGAAGACCGCCGAACCCACGTGCTGGATGTACTCGTTGAGCGCGTCGTGCGCGGAGAGCCGGCGCTGGAGCGGGATGAACCCCTCGCGCACGTCACGCTGGTAGGCCAGGAAGAACAGGCCCGCGTCCAGGCGGCCGAGCCCGTCCGTGCCGTCGGTGAAGGAGTAGCCCCGGCGCAGGATGGTGGTCCCGTCGTTGGAGTCGGGGTGGGCGAGCCGCACATGGGCGTCCGGCTTCATCGCCTTCAGGAACGGCGCGTCGTGCTCCTTCGCCTTGCCGGCCGGCGCGCCCTCGCCCTTGTCCCGGCCGAACACGTCCTCCTGCTCCTGGAGCGAGGTCCGGTCCCAGGTCTCGATGTTCATCCGGATGCGCCGGGCCACCAGATACGAACCGCCGGTCATCCAGGCCGACTTGGCGTCCTCGTCCGACCCGGACACCCAGACGTGCCGGTCCAGCCGGGCGGTCTCGGTGCCGGCGATGTTGCGGGTGCCGTCCTTGAAGCCCATCAGGTTGCGCGGGGTCTGGGCGTCCGGCGTGGTCGAGGAGGTCTTGCCGAACCCCAGCTGGGACCAGCGCACGGCGACCTTGCCGAAGCCGACGCGGGCCAGATTGCGGATGGCGTGCACCGCCACCTGCGGATCGTCCGCGCACGCCTGCACACAGAGGTCGCCCCCGGTACGGGAGCCGTCGAGGTTGTCGCCGGGGAACTTCGGCAGGTCCGCCAGCGCGGCCGGCCGCCGGTCCGCGAGCCCGAACCGCTCGAAGAGCGAGGGCCCGAAGCCCAGGGTGAGCGTCAGCCGGGAGGGGCTCAGCCCCAGCGCCTCGCCGGTGTCGTCCGGCGGGGCCTCGGCGAGCCCGCCGTACGCGCCCTCGCCGACCGGCTTCCCCGCAGTCATCAGCCGGGCCGCCGCCGTCCAGTCCTTCAGCAGCTGGACGAACTCGGCGCGGTCGTCCGTCTTCACGTCGAACGCGGCGAAGTGCAGCCGGTCCTGCACCGGGGTCGCGATGCCCGCCTGGTGGCTGCCGTGGAACTCCACGGCGGCGCCGCCCGTACCGCCCGGCGCCGGGTCCAGCCGGCCGTCCGACAGCGCCACACCGCCGCCCGCCGCCGCGGCGCCGAGCGCGAGCCCGGCACCGCCCCAGCCGATCAGCGCACGCCGCGAGGGTCCGCCGCGCTCGTTCTCGGTCATCGTCCGTCCGCTCCCGTACCTGCTCGACCTGCCCGACCTTTTCGACTGCCTACTTGACGACCGCGGCCGCGAGCTTGGAGAGCGGCTCGGCCAGCGCGTTCACCGCGTCGGACAGCTCCTTGCGCTGGTCCTTGCCGACCTTGTCGTAGGAGACGAAGTCGTAGGAGTCCTGCGCGGGGCGGTACTTGTCCAGCAGCTTGTCCAGCGCCGCGAACTGCTTGTCCAGCTCGCCGGTGAGCGCCGCGTCGTTCTTGGCGGCGGCCGGCTTCAGCAGCTCGTACGCCTTCTGCGCGCCCTCGACGTTGCCCTTGAAGTCGACCAGGTCGGTGTGCGAGTAGCGGTCCTCCTCGCCGGTGACCTTGCCGGTCGCGACCTCGTCCAGCAGCTCCTTGGCGCCGTTGGCCATCGAGGTCGGGGTGATCTCGGCCTTGCCGACGCGCTGCTGCCAGTCCTTGAGGTCGGTCATCAACTGCGCGGCGAGCTTCTTGTCCTCGGCGCCGATCTTCCCGTCCTGCCAGAGGGACTTCTCCAGCCGGTGCCAGCCGGTCCACTTCTGGCCGTCCTCCAGACCGTCGGCACGGGTGTCGACCAGGGGGTCGATGTCGCCGAAGGACTCGGCCACCGGCTCGGTGCGCTCCCAGCCGAGACGGGAGGGCGCGTACGCCTTCTTCGCGGCGGCGAGGTCACCGGCCTGGACGGCCTTGGCGAACGTCTCGGCCAGCGGGACCGTCTCGTCGGCCTGGTCCTGCGCGTACTGGCGGTATCCCGCGACCGCCGCGTCCAGCGCCGGGTTCCGCTTCGCGGCCTTGCCCGAGCCGGTCACGTCCAGCTTCTGCCGGACGCCGTGGCCCTTCATGCCGGGCCGGCAGGCGATCTCGTACGAGCCCGCCTTCACCTCGGCGGTCAGCGTGTACTTGGTGCCCGGCCCGATGTTCTCCTTCTCGGAGACGATCCGGTCGTCCGGGAAGACGATCTCGACCTCGGTGGCGCGCGAGCCCTTGTTCTCGATCTTCAGCGTGACCTGGCCGGCCGGCACGGACTTGGCGGAGGTGTCGCACTTGGTGTCCGCCGCGGTGACCCGGATGGCGTCGCCGTCCTTGGCGTCGCTCTTGGCGGTGCACGCCGACAGGGCGGTCAGCGCGGCAGCCGCGGTGGCGGCGATCGCGATCGGACGGACGGCTCGCATAACGGGCTCCATGCGGTCGAGGCGGAATGAACCCGCCCGTTCATTTTGGTGAGGCTTGCCTAACTTACCCGACCCTTAGTCTGCCCGTCCCGGCCCCCTGCCGGATTCGGGCCGCACGAAAAGATCACAGACACGACTTGATGTCAGCATTGCAAAAACGATCCCAAGCAAAGGCAAAGAGCACCCCAAGCGGTCACGATGCTTCAATGCACCGGTGACTGACTACGACGTACTCCGGGTCTTCTGCGGCCCCTCGGGCGGCTACGGGAACGAGCTGGGCGTCGTCCGCGACGGCTCGCGGGTACCCGCGCGGGACGACCGGCAGGCGCTCGCCGCCCGGCTCGGCTTCAGCGAGACCGTGTTCGTGGACGACCCCGAGCGCGGAGTGATCGACATCTACACCCCCGGCTCCCGGCTGCCCTTCGCCGGGCACCCCTGCGTCGGCACCGCCTGGCTGCTGGACGTGCCCGAACTGGTCACGCCCGCCGGGGAGGTCGGCACCCGGCTGGACGGCGAGTTCACCTGGATCGAGGCCCGCGCCGAGTGGGCCCCGCCGCGCACCCTGCGCCAGTACGCGAGCGCCGCCGAGGTCGACGCCCTCGACGTCCCCCCGCCCGGCGAGTGGCTCTATGCCTGGGCCTGGGAGGACGAGGCCGCGGGCCGGGTGCGGGCCCGCGCCTTTCCCGGCCGCGTCGATGAGCGCGGCGACAGCCGCTCCAGTGGAGCCGGTGCTCGCACCGGGGGCATCACCGAGGACGAGGCGACCGGCGCTGCCGCCCTGCTCCTCACCGACCGCCTCGGCCGCGCCCTCAACATCACCCAGGGCCGCGGCTCCCAGCTCCTCACCGCCCCCCAGCCGCACGGCTGGGTGGAGGTCGGCGGCCGGGTCGTGCTGGAGCGCTGACGGCTCAGGGAAGGGTCAGGATGTCCGCGCCGGTGTCCGTCACCACGAGGGTGTGCTCGAACTGGGCAGTGCGCTTGCGGTCCTTGGTCAGCACGGTCCAGCCGTCGTCCCACATGTCGTACTCGTGGGTGCCGAGCGTCAGCATCGGCTCGATGGTGAAGGTCATGCCGGGCTGGATGACCGTGGTGGCGTGCGGGGAGTCGTAGTGCGGGACGATCAGCCCGGAGTGGAACGACGAGTTGATGCCGTGCCCGGTGAAGTCCCGCACCACGCCGTAGCCGAAGCGCTTGGCGTAGGACTCGATGACCCGGCCGATGATGTTGAGCTGCCGGCCCGGCCTGACCGCCTTGATCGCCCGGTTCAGCGTCTCACGCGTGCGCTCCACCAGCAGCCGGGACTCGTCGTCCACCTCGCCCACGAGATAGGTGGCGTTGTTGTCGCCGTGCACCCCGCCGATGTACGCGGTCACGTCCAGGTTGACGATGTCGCCGTCCCGGAGCACCGTCGAGTCCGGGATGCCGTGGCAGATGACCTCGTTCACCGAGGTGCACAGCGACTTCGGGAAGCCCCGGTAACCGAGGGTGGACGGGTAGGCGCCGTGGTCGCACATGTAGTCGTGCGCGACCTTGTCCAACTGGTCCGTGGTGACACCGGGGGCGATGATCTTCGCCGCCTCCGCCATCGCCCGCGCGGCGATCCGGCCGGCGACGCGCATCGCCTCGACGGTCTCCGCGTTCTGCACCTCCGGACCGGTGTACGGGGTGGGGGCGGGTTTTCCGACATACTCCGGGCGCCGGATGTTCCCGGGCACCGGGCGGGTGGGGGAGAGTTCCCCTGGTACGAGCAGTGACTGGCCAGACATGCCAGCGAGTCTAACCAGCGGGCATGGGGGAACATGTGGGTGGCGAGAGGAGCCGTTGATGTCCGTGTTCAAGAAGCGCACCCAGGGCAAGCCGGGCGAGTGGTACTACTGCCTGGAGCACAAGAAGGTCGAGGAGGGCCCCGACTGTCCCGGCAAGGACCGTTTCGGCCCCTACGCCTCCCCGGACGAGGCGCGCCACGCGATGGACACCGCCGACGAGCGCAACCGCGAGTGGGAGAACGACCCGCGCTGGCACGACACCCCGGCCGGAGAGTCCGACAAGGACTGACCTGGCGCTGCCCCGCCGCAGGGGCGGCTCCGGGCTCCTCACCAGGGCGCGGCGGGAGGCGCCGTCAGGGTCTCCGCGAGCCGGGACAGCCGGTCCCGGAAGCCCCGGCGGGCCCTCGGCGGGCCCGCGTTCTCCCCGGCCGCCGCGCTGACCAGGTGCTGCACACTGTCCAGGTCCAGCTCCGCGCCGTCCGGCACCGCCAGCGTCTCGTGCGCCATCGCCGCCAGCTCCCCGCCGCCCGCCCCCAGCGCCAGTACCGTCACCCCGGCCCGGCGCGCGGTGTGCACCCGCTCCAGCAGCTCGGCCGGCTCCTCCGGCGCCACCACGAGCAGGGTCTCGCCGCGCCGGGCCTCCGCGATCCGGCCGGGTCCCACCGCCAGCTGCGCCGGGTCACCGGGGCGGGCGTGGTGCCGGACCAGGGTGGGGGCCAGCTCGGGCGTGCCGGACCAGGCCGCCTCGTCCACCAGGTGCGCGGCCAGGTGCCAGGGCTCGTAGGCCTCGGTGCCCGCCAGCAGCAGTCCGCCGCCGTGCGCGGTCACCGAGCCGCGCAGCACCCCCGCGAACCTCCGTGTCGCTCCCAACCACTCGGTCCCGGCGAGCACTTCGCGCAGCAGCGCGACCCGTACGGCGTCCATGCGGCCGCATCCTGCCGCAACCGGTCACTCCCGCACCGCAGTTCACGCGCGGTTCACCCCTGCGGGTACCGCGCGACGCGGCCCATCCTCACCGGGTACGTCCGCCCGGCGGACGTAGAGTCGGCCCATGACCTCCAGCGACAGCGCACAGCAGAGCGGTACCGGTTCTGCCAAGGACCCCGCGAAGGCCCCCGCCAAGGACCCCTGGGACCTGCCCGACGTCTCCGGGCTGACCGTCGGCGTGATCGGCGGCACCGGGCCGCAGGGCAAGGGCCTCGCCTACCGGCTCGCCAAGGCCGGGCAGCGGGTGATCGTCGGCTCGCGGTCGGCCGAGCGGGCGCACACCGCCGCCGGGGAGCTGGGCCACGGTGTCGAGGGCGCCGACAACGCCGAGACCGCGCGCCGCAGCGACATCGTGATCGTCGCCGTGCCGTGGGAAGGCCACGCCGACACCCTGAAGTCGCTCCGCGAGGACCTCGCCGGCAAGCTCGTCGTCGACTGCGTCAACCCGCTCGGCTTCGACAAGCAGGGCGCCTACGCGCTCACCGTGGAGGAGGGCAGCGCCGCCCAGCAGGCCGCCGCCCTGCTCCCGGACTCCCGCGTCACCGCCGCCTTCCACCACCTCTCCGCCGTCCTCCTGGAGGACCCGGAGATCGGCGAGATCGACACCGACGTGATGGTCCTCGGCGACAGGCGCGCCGACACCGACCTCGTGCAGGCCCTCGCCGGCCGCATCCCCGGCATGCGGGGTGTCTTCGCCGGGCGGCTGCGCAACGCCCACCAGGTCGAGGGGCTCGTCGCCAACCTGATCTCCACCAACCGCCGCTACAAGGCGCACGCCGGGCTGCGCGTCACCGACGTGTGACGGCACCCGGGCCCGATGGGGGACACTGGTCGAGTAGCAGTGTCCCCCGACAGGAGCCGGCCCCATGCCCCGCATCGCCCTCGTCACCCTCGCCGTCTGCGTGCTCGCCGTGGCCGCTGCCGTCGTGTCCTTCGTCCAGGGCAGCTGGCTGGGGATCATCTGGGTGCTGCTGGCGGGCCTGACGTCCAACATGACGTTCCTCTACGTCAAGCGCGGCCGGGGCAGGTCCGGCACCGGCAGCGGTTCCGGCACGGGCAGCGGTTCCGTCACGGGATGACCGAGCACACCTGCGGGGTCTCGGACCAGAAACGGTACAGGTAGGAGCCGCAGTCCGAGAAGGCGCCGTCCACGCCCAGCGCGCTCAGCAGGGTGTAGATCACGTCGAAGAACGCCTGGTTGACCGAGGGCACCCACAGCAGCGCGAACACGATCAGCAGACCGAACGGGGCGATCGGCTCCACCTGCCGCTTGATCCCGTCCGACAGCCAGGGCTCGATCACCCCGTAGCCGTCCAGACCCGGCACCGGCAGGAAGTTCAGGACAGCCGCGGTGACCTGGAGCAGGGCGAGGAACGCCAGCGCGTACCGGAAGTCGCGCGGGACGCCGTCCAGCGCGTGCAGCCAGAACGGCGCCGTGCACACCGCCGCGAACAGCACGTTCGTCAGCGGGCCCGCCGCCGAGATCAGGCTGTGCCGCCAGCGGCCCCTGATCCGGTTCCGCTCGATGAAGACCGCGCCGCCGGGCAGACCGATCCCGCCCATGATCACGAACAGCACCGGCAGGACGACGCTCAGCAGGGCGTGCGTGTACTTCAGCGGGTTCAGCGTCAGATAGCCCTTGGCCCCTATCGAGATGTCCCCGCTGTGCAGGGCGGTACGGGCGTGCGCGTACTCGTGCAGACACAGCGAGACGATCCACGCGGCCGTCACGAACAGGAACACCGCGAGCCCCGGCTGCGCCGCGAACCCCGTCCAGGTCGCCCACCCGGTCACCGCCGCGATGGCCACGATGCCGGCGAACACGGGACTGATCCGGCGGTCGCCGGTACGGGAGAGGGCGGTGGTCATGGGGCTCCTGACTGCTTGGGGTGCCGAGGGTGCCGGGGGCGCCGGGCCGCTCGGCGTGCCGGGGTGTCGAGGGTCGACCGTACCGGTGATGTGAAGGGAACGTCCCGGTCCCGCCCCCTGGTTCCGGTCCGCACCCGCCTCACCGAAACCCGGAGGCGCCCCGGCCGCGTCCCCAGGGACAATGGACCCCGTGCGCTATCGGCTACTCGGCACCACCCAGGCTCTCCGTCCGGACGGCACCAGCGTCCCCGTCGGCGGGGCGCGGCTGCGCGCGCTGCTGACGGTGCTCGCGCTGCGGGCGGGACGGACCGTACCGGCCGGGGTGCTGGTCGACGAGGTGTGGGGCGCCGAGCCGCCCGCCGACGCGCAGGGCGCCCTGCAGGCACTGGTCGGGCGGCTGCGCCGGGTGCTCGGGGCCGGCGCGGTCGCCTCCGCGGACGGCGGCTACCGGCTCACCGTCGCCTCCGACGACGTGGACCTCGCCCGCTTCGACCGGCTCATCGCCGACGGCCTGCGCGCCCTCGCCGACGCCGACCCGGCCAAGGCCGCCGTCCTCCTGGACGACGCCCTCGCCCTGTGGCGCGGTCCGGTCCTCGCCGACCTGCCCGACCGCACCGCCGACGCGGCCCGCTGGGAGACCCGCCGGCTGGACGCGCTGCGCGCCCGGCACACCGCCGCGCTCGCCCTCGGGCAGGCCGAGGCCGCCCTGCCCGAGCTGGCCGCCCTGTGCGACGAGCACCCCCTGGACGAACCCCTGCAGGCCCTCAGGCTGCGCGCCCTGCGCGACACCGGCCGCACCGCCCAGGCGCTGGCCGCGTACGAGGAGGTACGGCGGCTGCTGGCCGACCGGCTGGGCGCCGACCCCGGCGGCGAGCTGCGCGCCCTGCACGCCGAGCTGCTGGCCGGCGGCGGGCCCGGTCCGGTGCAGCCGGCCCCGGCCCCGGCCGCGCCCCGGACCGCGCCGGGCAACCTGCCCGCCCGGCTGACCTCCTTCGTCGGCCGGGAGCCCGACATCGCCGCCATCGGCGCCGACCTCGCCGCCTCCCGGCTGGTCACCCTGCTCGGCCCCGGCGGCGCGGGCAAGACCCGGCTCTCGATCGAGGCCGCCGAAGCGGTCCGGGACACCGCGCCCGACGGCGCCTGGCTCGCCGAACTCGCGCCCGTGGACGACCCCGACGCCGTACCGCAGGCCGTGCTCACCGCCATCGGCGCCCGCGAGACCGTGCTGCACGGCGCGGGCGTCGAGGGCGTGCGCGCCGCCTCCGACCGCTGGGGCGACCCCGTCGAGCGGCTGGTGGAGCACTGCGGGCGGCGCCGGATGCTGATCATCCTGGACAACTGCGAGCACGTCGTGGACGCCGCCGCCCGCCTCGCCGAACGCCTGCTGGCCGACTGCCCGCGCCTCACCGTCCTCGCCACCAGCCGCGAACCCCTGGGCGTACCGGGGGAGTTGCTCAGGCCCGTCGAGCCGCTGCCCGAGCCGGTCGCGCTGCGGCTGCTCGGTCACCGCGGCGCGGCAGCCCGCCCCGGCTTCACGGTGGCCGACGACCCGGACGCGTGCGCCGAGATCTGCCACCGCCTGGACGGCCTGCCCCTGGCCATCGAGCTGGCGGCTGCCCGGCTGCGCGTGCTGACCCCGCGCCAGATCGCGGACCGGCTGGACAACCGGTTCCGGCTGCTCACCTCCGGCAGCCGCACCGTACTGCCCCGCCAGCAGACCCTGCGCGCCGTGGTCGACTGGTCCTGGGACCTGCTCGACTCCGACGAACGCGATGTCCTTGGCAGGCTGTCGGTGTTCGCGGGCGGCTGCGACCTGGCCGCCGCCGAGGCCGTCTGCGGTCCCGTCGCGCTGGACGCCCTCGGCTCCCTCGTCGACAAGTCCCTGCTGGTGGCCGCCCCTTCGGCCGGCTCCGGGATGCGCTACCGGCTGCTGGAGACCGTCGCCGAGTACGCCGCCGACCGGCTGGACGAGAGCGGTGAGCGCGCCGCCGTCGAGCGCGCCCACCTCACCTACTACCGCGAACTCGCCCGCACC
Organism: Streptomyces sp. NPDC058459; assembly: GCF_042721685.1. NCBI lineage: Bacteria > Bacillati > Actinomycetota > Actinomycetes > Kitasatosporales > Streptomycetaceae > Streptomyces > Streptomyces sp. NPDC058459. The sequence continues at coordinate 46,233 of NZ_JBHXLV010000004.1, forward strand.
ACCGACCCGTTGCTGCGCGGCCCGCGTCAGCGCGAGGCGATCGACCGCATCCAGCTGGAGTACGAGAACCTGCGCACCGCGCTGCGGCACGCCGTCGACCTGCGCGACGAGCAGGAGGGGCTGTGCATGGTGCTGTCCCTGGTCTGGTACTGGCAGATGCGGGACCAGCGCCTGGAGGTACGGGCGTGGTGCGAGGAGGTCATGGCGCTCGGCCCCGACCCGTTCGCGGAGCCGCCCGCGCCCGCCGAGCCGGTGTGGACGCGCAGCACCGACGCCCCTCCCCCGCTGACCGGGGAGGACCTGACCGAGGCCCGGCGCGGACTGCACCTCGCCCATCTGGCCTGCATGGACATCGACACGGAGGGGTGGCAGAACCCGGCGGCACGGGACAAACTGGCCGCCGTCACCGAGGTCTACCGCCCCGGCCTGCCCCAGACCTGCCGCTCACCCGGCATGCTCTGGTGGTTCGCGGAGATGCTCGTGCACGGTGTCGCCAGGCTGCCCGAGATCACCGACGCCACCGTACGCACCTGCCGGGAGACCCCGGGCTACGAGTGGGAACTGGCCGGCGCCCTCCAGACCCGCGCCAACCTGCTCGCCAACCGCGCCACCTGGGCGGGCGACGCCACCCGCGACGCGGATGAGGCGCTGGAGATCTACCGGCGCCTCGGCGACGACTGGGGGCTGGCCGAGGCGCTGTCCGCGCGCGGCGAGGCCCATGAGCGCAAGGGCAGGTACCACGAGGCCGCCGCCGACTACGAGGACGCCATGGCGCACGCCGAACACCTCGGCGCCCGCGCCCAGCTGGCCGTCCTCGGCGCCCGCCTCGGCAACGTGCTCATGGAGGCGGGGGAGGAGGAGCGCGGCGAACGACTGCTGCGCGACGTCGTCCACGAGCTGGACGGCAGGCACAGCGAAGCCATGCCCGTGGCCCGGCTCCATCTGGCGTCCTGGCTCCTCGCCACCGGGAGGACCGCCGGAGCGCGCGAACAACTCAGCCTGCTGCGGGATGAGTTCACGCTCTCCCGGTTCGTCGTCTTCGACGCCATGATCCTCGCCCAGGAAGGCTGGCTGGACGCCGAGGAAGGTCACACGGAACGCTCGCTGCACGCGGTCCGCCGCGCCCTGGAGCTGGCCGGTGACCCGCTGTGCGAGGTCGTCGTCCCGCAGATGCCGACCGTCTGCCTCACGGTCGCGGCGCTCGCCCTGGCCCTCGCCGACGACGGGGCCCGCGCCGTGGACGCCGCCCGCTGCCTGGGCGCCTCGGTGGCCCTGATGCCGGAGGGGCATCTGCGCCCGCAGGTGGAGCAGCGGGCGTACGACCGCACCGCGGCCCGACTCCGCGAACTGCTCGGCGGGGCGGCGTTCGACGCCGCGTACGCCGAGGGCGGTGGCCTCTCCCTCGCGGAGGCCGCCGCCCTGGTGTGAACCTGAACCGGTGAACGTCAGGTCTTGGTGCGGAACTTGTGGATGGCGACCGGCGCCATCACCGCGGTGATCCCCACCGACCAGGCGACCGTCACCCACAGGTCGTGCGCCACGGGGCCGCCCACCATCAGACCGCGCGCCGCGTCCGCGAGCGTGGACAGCGGGTTGTAGTCGGTGAACGCCTGGAGCCAGCCGGGCATCGACTTCGTCGGCGCGAAGATGGACGAGCCGAACTGGAGCGGGAACAGCACCAGGAAGCCCATCGCCTGCACGGACTGCGCGCTCTTCATCACCACGCCCAGGGTGAGGAACACCCACATGATCGAGGACGCGAACAGCGTGGCCAGGCCCACGGTGGCGAAAAGGCCCGGCCAGCTCGTGAAGTCGAAGCCGACCAGCGCGGCGACGACCATCAGCACGGCCGTGGCGAACAGCATCCGGCCCAGCTCCACCGCGAGCTTGGCGAACAGCACCGAGCCGCGGCCGATCGGCAGCGAGCGGAACCGGTCCATGACCCCGCTGTTGAAGTCCTGGCTGAAGCCGGTGCCGACGCCCTGCGACATGGTCATGCTCATCATCGCCAGCATGCCGGGGATGACGTACTGCACGTACTGGTCCTGGCCGCCGCCGAGGGCCTGGCCGATGGAACCGCCGAAGACGAACACGAACAGCAGGGTGAAGACGACGGGCATCAGCAGCGCGTCGAACATCGACTCCGGGTCCTGCTTGATCCACAGCAGGTTGCGGCGGACCAGCGCGCCGGTGTGCCTCAGGTGGCCGCGCAGGGTGATACGGGAGTCCGCGAGCGGGACGGGCGGGACGGTCGTGGTTGCGGCGCTCATACGGCGACCTCTTCGCGGGTCTCGGCGGGCTCGGCGTCCTGCGGGGCACTGGCGCGGTGGCCGGTGAGCGAGAGGAACACCTCGTCCAGGCTGGGGAGTTCGGTGACGATGGAGGAGATGGTGATACCGCGTGCGGTGACCGCGCCGACGACCGCCGTGAGCTGTTCGTCGCTGAGGATCGGCACCAGCAGGGTGCCGGTCTGGTGGTCCACGGTGGTGGTGGCCAGGCCGGTGATGCCCAGCTCGTCCAGCGTGGTGGCGAGCGGCTCCAGCTGGAGCGGGTCGATGGGGCGTACGCGCAGGGTGCGGCCGCCGACCTTCGCCTTCAGCTCCTCGATCCGGCCGCCCGCGATGACCTTGCCCCGGTCCACCACGGTCAGCTCGGAGGCGAGCTGCTCGGCCTCCTCCATGTACTGGGTGGTGAGCAGCACGGTCACACCGTCGCCGACCATCGCCTTCACCTCGTCCCACACCTCGTTGCGGGTGCGGGGGTCGAGGCCGGTGGTGGGCTCGTCCAGGAACAGCACCTGGGGGCGCCCGATCATGGAGGCGGCCAGGTCCAGGCGCCGCCGCATGCCGCCGGAGTAGGTGGAGGCGGGGCGCTTGGCCGCCTCGGTCAGGGAGAAGCGCTCCAGCAGCTCGTCCGCACGGCGGCGGGCGTCCTTGCGGGACAGGTCCAGCAGCCGGCCGATCATGTACAGGTTCTCCCAGCCGGGCAGCTTCTCGTCCACCGAGGCGTACTGCCCGGTCAGCCCGATCACCCGGCGCAGCTGCCGGGGCTGCCGTACGGCGTCGTACCCGGCCACCAGCGCCTCGCCGGCGTCCGGGGTGATCAGGGTCGACAGAATGCGGACGAGGGTGGTCTTCCCGGCACCGTTCGGCCCGAGCACCCCCATCACGGTCCCCTCCCGGACCTCCAGGTCGACCCCGTCCAGCGCCTTGGTCTCACCGTAGTGCTTGACCATCCCCCGCACGGACACGGCGGAACGGCCGCCGCCGGGGTTGTCTTCGATTCGCGTCATGGACAGCACGATGCCAGGAGCCACCGACAATCCACCGACAGCGGACCGACATGAGCCCGAGGGGCACGTCCGTACGCCGCTCGTTGATCACCTCTGCGGCCCGGAGGAGGGAGGCGGCGGCGTCGGCGCCGAGGGCCCGCGCGGAGGCGGTGAAGGCGCGTACGTCCTTGGGCAGGCACCCGCCGCCATAACCGATGCCCGGACGCATACCCCCGCTGCCGATCCGCGGGTCGATGCCGAGGATGTCCACGATCTTGGCGACATCACCGCCTGCGGCCTCACACATGTCGGCGACAGCGTTGATGTAGCTGATCTTCAGGCCGAGGTACGTGTTCGCGGCGCCCTTGGCCAGTTCGGCGGTCTGAGGGTCGGTGATGAAGATCGGCACACCGGCGTCGATGATCCCGGCGTACACGGCGCGGACCGCCTTCTCGCCCTCCGCCGTGGTGACTCCGGCGATGAGGCGGTCCGGGCGCAGGGTGTCCTCCACGGCATGGCCTTCGCGTAGGAACTCGGGGTTCCACACGACCTCCACACCCTTCCCCGCCGGGGCGAGCCGCTGGGTGAGGGCGGTGACCTGCGCGGTGGTGCCTACGGAGACCGTGCTCTTGCCCACGATCGTGCACGGTCGGCCGAGATGCGGGGCGAGCTTGCGGATCGCGCCGAAGACCTGCGCGGTGTCGTACGAGCGGCCGTTCGTCTCTGGGTGTCGGAAGAGGCCCGTTCCTGTGTGCGGGAGCAGGATCCAGGCGGCCTGATCCGGATCGGCCGGGTGGGACGTGGCTGGCGTCTGGAGGATCTCGGTGCCCAGATCGGCTGTTCGGCCGCCACCGTCTCCCGGCTGGAGCGCAGAGGGCGGAAGGCCGACTTCGACATGCTCATGAGTGCCGCCAGAGCCGTGGAAATCCCGGCGCATGTCCTGGCTGCGTCACTCGGCTTAACAAGCGTCCCAGCGGCTAGAGTTGCGTGGGACGGGCCACGCTGTGCCGAGGAGGACCCCATGCGCCGCCGCAGGTTGCTCGCCGCCACCGGCCTGGCGGTTCCAGCCTCCCTCCTGGCGGGGATGAGCGACGCACTGGCGAGCATTCCCGATCCCACCGGATCACCGGTACCTCTCGACTCGCGGCTGGCCGCCGCCTGCGGACTCTTCGACGCCGGACAGAACTCCGAGCTGCTGCGGGTACTGCCGGGTCTGCTCGCCGATGCCGATCACGCCGTGTCACCCGCACACGAGGAGATGGCGCTCGCCCGCCTCTCGACCACCTACAGTCTGGCCGGCCGGGTACTGACGAAGGTCGGCCGCTACGGGGACTCCCGGCTCGCCGCGGATCGTGCGGCGCTGTACGCGGAGTGGTCCGGGTCGCCGCTCGCGGCCGCTGCCGCGGCTCGGGAGTTGAGCATCGTGTTGCGCCACCAGGACCAGCCCGCCGCTGCCGAGCGTCACATCCTTGACGCCGTGGCCAAGGTCGAGGAGACCGGGCTACGAACGGACGCGCAGCGCTCGGCATACGCACAGATGCTGTGCACCACCTCTTACACCGCAGCACGTGCCGGGGGCCGTGACCAGGCCCTCACCATGATCCGCGATGCCGCGCGGGCCGCTCGCGCCCTTCCTGATGTGACTCCGAGGGGGCGACTCTTCCCCATCACCTCGGCAGCGGTGGGCTTGTACTCCGTCGGAGTGCACTGGGCCCTTGGCGACGCGGGCGCCGCGCTGGAGGCCGGCCGTGGTCTGCACGAGCGGCAGTTCAGCACCGCCGAGCGGAAAGGCAGGATGCACACCGACCTCGGGCGGGCGTGGTGGCAGTGGGGTAAGGCGGAGCAGACAGCCGCCGAACTGCTGTCGGCGGTACGCGTCTCCCCGGGCGAAGTCCGTGACCGGCCCGCGATCCGGCAGATCGTCAACGACCTGCGATCCCGTCACCCTCGGGTGACGGGCGTGCGCGAACTGGTGGCGGCCGCGGGCGCGGCGGAGTAGATCGCCGCAGGTCCGGCGCCGGAGTCTGTTCCTCGCACGCCGAGGACAGTGGTCTGGTCAGAGACTCCCCGGCGGGCCCGAAGAGGGCAGCCCGCCGACAGGGGGAAGATCGGCGGGCTGCCCCGGGTGGTGCCGCAGTGGCTAGTGGACGGAGTGTTCGTCCAGCGGGAACGTTCCGCCGACGACGTCCTCCGCGAAGGACTTCGCCGCGTCGCCCATGACCTCACGGAGCGCCGCGTACTTCTTGACGAACTTCGGGACCCGGCCCGGGGTCAGCCCCAGCATGTCGGTCCAGACGAGGACCTGCGCGTCGGTGTCCGGGCCGGCGCCGATACCGACCGTCGGGATGTGCAGCACCCGCGTCACCTCGGCCGCCAGCTCCGCCGGGACCAGTTCCAGCACGACCGCGAACGCGCCCGCGTCCTGCACCGCCTTGGCGTCGCGCAGCAGCTGCTGCGCAGCCTCCTCGCCGCGCCCCTGGACCCGGTAGCCCATGGCGTTGACGGACTGCGGGGTGAGGCCGATGTGGGCCATCACCGGGATGCCGGACTCCACCAGCAGCCGGATCTGTTCGTGCGACCGCTCGCCGCCCTCCAGCTTGACCGCGCCCACCCCGGCCTCCTTTACCAGCCGGGTCGCCGAGCGCAGCGCCTGCACCGGGCCCTCCTGGTAGGAGCCGAAGGGGAGGTCGCCGACGATGAGGGCACGGCTGGTGCCGCGTACCACGGCGGCGGAGAGCATGGTCATCTCGTCGAGGGTGACGGGTACGGTCGTCTCGTAGCCGAGATGGCAGTTGCCCGCCGAGTCGCCGACGAGGAGGACCGGGATGCCGGACTCGTCGAAGACGGAGGCGGTCATGGCGTCGTAGGCGGTGAGCATGGGCCACTTCTCGCCCCGCTCCTTGGCGAGGGCGATGTCGCGGACCGTGATGCGGCGGGTGCCCTTTCCTCCGTACAGCGTCGTGCCGTCGGAGGGCTTCGTCCGGGCAGCCGAGAGCTGCGTCATGGCAACGGCTCCTTCAGTTCATCTCGAGGCGCCCTTTCGGCGTCCCCGGATCGTCTCCATGGTGGCACTTCGTGCCGGGGGTGGCCAGGGGGACCCCCGGACCCGCGTCCGGCGGCCCGCCGCGCAATACCTCGGCAAAGGAATTCAGATACGAGACGGTGCCGTATTGGAATAGGCATACGATCGGGCGCATGACAACCTCCGTCCCTGCCCCCCGGATACCGGAAGCCGTGCACCGGCGCCGCTGGGCGATCCTCGGCGTGCTGATGCTGAGCCTGCTCATCGTGGTGCTCGACAACTCGATCCTGAACGTCGCCATCAAGACCATCGCCACCCCCGCGCCCACCGGCCTGGGCGCCACGCAGAGCGAGATCGAGTGGGCGATCAACTCGTACACGCTCGTCTTCGCCGGTCTGCTCTTCACCGCCGGGCTCATCGGTGACCGGCTCGGCCGCAAGAAGGTGCTGCTCGGCGGGCTGGTGGTGTTCGGCATCGGCTCGGCGCTCGCCGCCGAGTCCGGCTCCCCGGCCCAGCTGATCACCTACCGCGCCGTGATGGCGCTCGGTGCCGCCTTCGTCATGCCCGCCACCCTGGCCGTGCTGATGAACGTCTTCGAGCGCTCCGAGCAGCCCAAGGCCATCGGCATCTGGGCGGGCGGTGTCGGCCTCGGCATCGCCATCGGCCCGATCACCGGCGGCGCGCTGCTCGACCACTTCTGGTGGGGCTCGGTCTTCCTGATCAACGTGCCGATCGTGCTGATCGCCGTCGCCCTGATGATCTGGCTGGTCCCCGACTCCCGCGACCCGAAGCCCGGCCGCCTGGACCCCGTCGGCGTGGTGCTCTCCGTGCTCGGCCTGGTCCTGCTGGTCTACGGCATCATCAAGGGCGGCGAACTGGCCGACTTCACCGACCCCAAGGTGCTGGCCACGATCATCGCCGGTGTCCTCGTGCTGGTCGCCTTCGTGGTCTTCGAGAAGCGCAGCGACCACCCCTCGCTGGACGTGACCTACTTCCGCGACAAGGTCTTCTCGGCCGCCATGGCCGCCATCGCGCTGGTCTTCTTCGCGCTGATGGGCGTCACGTTCTTCGGTGTCTTCTACACCCAGAGCGTGCGCGGCTACTCGCCGCTGGAGTCCGGCCTGCTGATGCTGCCGCTGGCCGCCGCCCAGCTGATCTTCGCGCCGCGCGCCCGGCTGCTGGTCGACCGGTTCGGCAACAAGGCCACCACCACCGCGGGCATGCTGCTGATCGCCGCCACCCTGGCCGCGTTCGCCGGCTTCGAGGCCGACACGCCCATCTGGCTGCTGGAGGTCGTCTTCTTCCTGATGGGCACCGGCATGGCGCACATCATGACCCCGACCTCGGTCGTCATCATGCAGGCCCTGCCCCGCGAGAAGGCCGGCTCCGCCTCCGCGCTCAGCAACACCTTCCGCCAGGTCGGCGGCGCCCTCGGCATCGCCGTACTCGGCTCGGTGCTCGCCACCGCCTACCGCAACGGCATCGAGGACAAGCTCGGCGCCCTGCCGCCCGGCCTGCGCGACACCGCCGGCGAGTCCATCCAGGCCACCCTCGGCATCGCCGAGAAGCTCGGCCCGCGCGGCCAGGCCCTGGTCACGCCCGCCCACGACGCCTTCCTGCACGCCATGCACATCACCGCCCTGTGGGGCACGGGTGTCGCGCTCATCGGCGCCGTAGTCGTCGCCGTGTTCCTGCCGGGCCGCCCCCCGGCCGGGCAGCCCGGCGAACGCGAGCCCGAACTGATCCACACCGGCGACTGAGCCGCCGGCACCTGCGGGGGAGGCTCCCGCTGCGGGACAATCTCCGCAGCACACCGAGAGGACGACGTAGACGTGAGCCTTGCCGCAGACCGGCCCGCTCAGCCCGCGCGGCCCGCCCCCGCCCGGGGCAGGCCCCGCAGCGAGAGCGTGGAACGCGCCATCATCGAGGGCGTGATGAAGCTCCTGGAGGACGGTGTGCCGCTGGCCGACCTCTCCATCGAGCGGGTCGCGCGCACCGCCGGAGTCGGCAAGGCCACCATCTACCGCCGGTGGAGCGGCAAGGAGGAGCTGTTCGTCGACGTCATGCGCGCCGCCGAACCCCCCGACCCCGAACTCCCCGGCACCTCCATGCGCGACGACCTCGTGGTCCTGCTGGAGACCCTGCGCCGCCGGGGGCTGGCCAGCCGCTCCTCGGCGATCATGCACAACGTCTACGTCCAGGCGAAGTGCAGCCCGCGCATCTGGGCCGCCTACGAGGCGAGCGTCATAGCGCCCCGCCGGGCCCTCACCCTGGACGTGCTGCGCCGGGGCCGGCGCGACGGCGAACTGCGCACCGACGTGGACGTGGAGGTGGTCCACGACATGTTCGTCGGCGCCATGCTCGTCCGCACCGTCCTGCGCCCCGAAGCCGACCTCCCCGAAGGGCTCCCGGCGGAGATCGTCGACACGCTGCTCGCCGGCCTACGCCCCGTCAGGCCGCCGGTCTCGTAGCCCGGATGTGCGTGTTTCGTCACAGAACCCCCCGCGGCGGGCGTCCCCGGAACCCGCGGCGCCGCCTGGTGCGTCCTCGACTTCCGAACGGCCGTCATGGGACGGCGGAACGAGACCGCGCATCCCCTAGGGTCGTACCCACACGGGGGGATGACGGAGCACCGCAGGCAGTGAGGCACACGGTATGGCGCAGCAGGCGTACATGACGGAGACGGACAACGGCGGCTCGGGGCCCGAGCGACCAGTGTCCCGGCTTCGGCGCCTCGCGCACCGGCTGTTCGGCGGCCGGCGCGGCGACCGGGGGATCTGGCGCCGGGGCCTGGTCACCACCGCGCTCGCGCTGCTGCTGGCGCTGGTGATGCTGGTGCACTCGCGCATCCCGAACCGGTTCGGCAACCTCGGCAGCCTCATCGAGACCTTCCTGCCCTGGCTGGGCCTCGCGATCGTGGTGCTGCTCGTGCTCGGGGTGGTCCGCCGCTCCGCCACCGCGCTGATCGCGCTGCTGCTCCCGGCGATCGTCTGGCTGAACCTCTTCGGCGGGCTGCTGCTCTCCGACAAGTCGGCCCCCGGCGGCGAGCTGGTGGTGGCCACCCACAACGTGAACGCCGACAACCCCGACCCGGCCGCCACCGCCCGCGACGTGGCCGCCTCCGGCGCCGACATGGTCGCCCTGGAGGAGCTGCCCGCCTCGGCCGTGCCGGTGTACTCCGCCACGCTCAGGGCCACGTACCCCTACCACTCGGTGGTCGGCACGGTGGGGCTGTGGAGCAGGTACCCGATGAGCCAGGTCGAGGCGGTCGACATCAAGCTCGGCTGGAAGCGCGCCATGCGCGCCACCGTCTCCACCCCGGACGGCCTGGTCGCGGTGTACGTCGCCCATCTGCCCTCGGTACGGGTCAAGATGGAGGCCGGGTTCACCGCCCGGCAGCGGGACAAGAGCGCCGACGCGCTCGGCGAGGCCATCGCGGACGAGACCCTCTCCCGCATCGTGCTGCTCGGCGACCTCAACGGCACGATGAACGACCGCTCGCTCAACGCCGTCACCTCCCAGCTGCGCTCCACGCAGGGCGCGGCGGGCACCGGGTTCGGGTTCAGCTGGCCGGCGGCGTTCCCGATGGCCCGGATCGACCAGATCATGGTCAAGGGCGTCGAGCCGGAGAGTTCCTGGACCCTGCCGCGCACCAACAGCGACCATCTCCCGGTGGCGGCCCGTGTCAAGCTCGACACGCCCTCGTAACCCGCTGGAATACTCCCCTTGAAAGACTTTGTTCCGTACGGGAACATAGAAGATTCCCCGTGAGCCCTGTACGGCACTTTCGTCTGGAGAGGTCCCTTCATGCCCCTGGCACTCCTCGCCCTTGCCGTGGGCGCCTTCGGCATCGGTACCACCGAGTTCGTGATGATGGGCCTGCTGCCCGATGTCGCGGACGACCTGCGCATCTCGATCCCGACCGCCGGACACCTCGTCTCGGCGTACGCGCTGGGCGTCGTCATCGGCGCCCCGCTGCTGGCCGCCGTCACCGCGCGGATGTCCCGTCGCACGGTGCTGATCGGCCTGATGGCCCTGTTCGTCGCGGGCAACGCGCTCTCCGCGCTCGCCCCCGGCTACGAGTCCCTGCTCGCCGCCCGCTTCCTGAGCGGCCTGCCGCACGGGGCCTTCTTCGGCGTCGGCGCGGTCGTCGCCACCGGCATGGTCGCGCCGGAGCGCAAGGCACGCTCGGTCTCCCTGATGTTCCTCGGGCTGACCGTCGCCAACGTCGCGGGCGTCCCCGTGGCCACGCTGATGGGCCAGAACATGGGCTGGCGGGCCACCTTCCTCGGGGTCGGCGCCATCGGCCTGGCCGCGATAGCCGCGCTCGCCCTGCTCATACCGCGCGACCACACCCACGCCACGGCGGCGGGGCTGCGGCACGAACTGGCCGCGCTGAGGTCCGTACCGGTGTGGCTGGCGCTCGGTACGACGGTGGCGGGCTTCGGCGCGCTGTTCGCCGCGTACAGCTACGTCACCCCGATGCTGACCGACTCCGCCGGGTTCGCCCCGGCCAGCGTGACGCTGCTGCTCGCGCTGTTCGGCGTCGGCGCCACCGCGGGCAACCTGCTCGGCGGGCGCCTCGCCGACCACGCGATGCGGGGCACACTCTTCGGCGGCCTCGCGGCGCTGGGCGTCGTCCTCGCGCTGCTCCCGGTCCTCATGCGGGCCGAGTGGAGCGCCGCGCTCGGCGTGACCCTGCTCGGCATGGCCGCGTTCGTCACCGGCTCGCCCCTCCAGCTCATGGTCATGGAGAAGGCCGCCGCGGCTCCCTCCCTCGCGTCCTCCGCCAACCAGGCCGCCTTCAACCTGGCGAACGCCGGCGGCGCCTGGATCGGCGGACTCGCCCTGGCGGCGGGGTTCGGCGTGACCTCCCCTGCCCTGGCGGGCGCGCTGCTCGCCGTCCTGGGCCTCGGGGTCGCGGGCATCGCGTACGGCGTGGACCGACGCCGGGCGTCCGCGCCCACGGGCCGACTGGTGGCGGCACACGTACCTGAGCCGCAGGATCGGGTGCACCGCTGACTCCCGCCCGCTTACGGCCCGGGGCCCCGTCCATCCCTCTTCGGAGGGGGTGGACGGGGCCTCCTGCGTGCCGGCGGAACCGGCCTCAGATCCGGCGCCGGGTCACCCCGCGGGGAACGGGGACGACCACGAGGAACCTGGTGACGACGGCCCGGAAGCGCTTGTGTCCGGTCTCGTCGGCATGCCCTAGACACCAGAGCGTCACGGCGGTCCCTTCTTCGGCCTCCTGTGATCGCATTCCGCACGTCATGCACCAAGCGTGGGAGACATCCTGCCGTGCGTCCGGGTCGAGACACACCGTGAATTCGATGAGGTCATCGGTCATCGACAGCCTCAGAGGCTTTTGACGGCCAACTCGGCCCACACTGTCTTGCCGACGACCTGCTCCGTGACTCCCCATGCTTCGGAAAGGGCGTCCACGATCTCGATTCCCCGGCCGGAGACCGCCAAAGGAACTCGGGGACGCCTGCGGGGCATTCCTTCGCCGGTGTCGCGCACTTCCACCCGAACTCGTCCGGCCCGGTGATCGAGGGTGACTTCGACCTGCCGGCCGGGCGCGGTCTTGCCATGAAGGACGGCATTGGTCACCAGTTCCGACACGATCAAGGCCAGATCGTCCGCCGAACCGTCCACGTCCATGCGGTCAGCGAACAAACGCGCGAACTCGCGAGCCTTGCCGACGCTGACCCGCGTCCTGGCATAGCGGGTGCTTGACCTGCCACCATCACTCGTGTGTTGCTCTGCCGGGAGAACTGCCCCGCCCACCGGTGCGAGATCCCTGCTCTCCCGGCTGGGCGGGGCGGCGGTCCTGTGATCCATGTCGACTCCAACCGGCCGGCGAAGCTCCAGTCCCGTTCCATACGGTCGCCGGAGCACTTGTGTGTTGTCCGTTCACTCAACGATCTGCCGTATTCGCCGGGTAGTTGACCAGCGTTGACTATGCTCGGGGTCAACAGTCAACGGGAGCAGCTCTCATGATCGATTTGGCCGACACGGTGCGCAGGGCGCTCAGGGAGCAAGGCAAGAGCCTCAGGGGTGCGGCAGGCGAGCTGCATTACGACGTCGCTTATCTGAGCCGCGTTCTCAATGGGAAACAGGCCCCTTCTCCCGAGCTGATCCAAGCCCTCAACGAATTTCTGGGACTGACTCTCGAAGTCGAATCCGCTGCACCCCACGACGACGAAATGGACGCGTGGGAGCTGGCACGACGCGTTCAGGCGAGCGATGTGGGTCCGGTGACGCTGGGGCGACTGGAGAAGTCGTTCGACGAATTGGCGATGGCCTATCCCAAGTCCGACCCCGAAGACCTGCTGCGGAAGGTGCGTAAGCATTCCGCCTACGTGGTAAGGCTACTGGACGCCAGGAAAACGCTGTCCGAGCATCGCCGCCTCCTGGTCGTCGGCGGTTGGCTGTCTCTCCTGGGCGCCACCGTGCACATCGACCTGCTGGAGGACGACGCCGCCACCGCGCGCCTGCGCACCGCCGCGACACTGGCCAGAGAGGCCAACCACCCGGAGATCGACGCCTGGTGCCAGGAAACCGAGGCATGGCGCGTTCTCACGGACGGTGAATACGTGCGCGCGGTGGAGATTTCCCGTGCGTCTCAGGACATGGCCCCGGCGGGCACCTCCGCCATGATCCAGGCGACCGCGCAGGAGGGCAGGGCCCACGCACGGCTGGGAAACGCGCCGGAGACCTATCGGGCCATCGAGCGGGTCCAGCGGATGTCGGCGTCCATCGGAAGCCCCGGCGCTCCGGAGCACCACTACCGGTACGACCCCACCAAGGCACTGTCCTACACGGCGACCACCCTTGCCTGGCTGGGCGATTCGGCGGCGGAGCCGTACGCCCGTGAGGTGATCAGGCGGCTGGGTCCGAGTGACGACGTGTCCAGGTGGCCGCGCCGCGTGGCCTCCGCGAACCTCGACCTGGCTCTTGCCCTCCTGAAGGACGAGCGGCTGGACGAGGCGTGCGACGCCGCACAGAAGGCCCTCCTGTCGGGCCAGGTGGCCCCGTCCAATCACTGGCGTGCGCTGGAAGTCGTCAGAGCGGTCGAGGCCCGTGAGCTTCCGGAGAGCGCCGATCTGCGTGAGGCGTACCGGATACTCGAGGTCAGCCGGTAGCGGCACTCCACGGGCCCGCACGGTCATGGCTGCTGTCCCTCACTAGGGGCGCACTGTCTCGCCCCTCGCCAGCATCGCCACGTACTTCTCTATGCGGCGTGCCCGGGTCTCGGCCCTCTTGGCGTCCTGAATGCGGTACAGGATCGCGTAGCGGCTCTGCCGGTTCAGGGTCTCGAAGAACTTCGCCGCGGCCGGGTCGGCGGTCAGGGCCGCGGCGAGGTCGTCCGGCACCGTGGCGGTCCTCGCGCTGTCGTAGGCCGCCTCCCAGCGACCGTCCGCCCTGGCCCGGTCGACCTCGGCCTGCCCCGGCGGACGCATCCGGCCCTGCTCGGTCAGGACGGCCACCTTGTCCCGGTTGACCTTGGACCACTTGCTCCGCGGCCTGCGCGGGGTGAACCGCTGGAGCCACCACTGGTCGTCGAACTTGGCCTTCTGGCCGTCGATCCAGCCGTAGCAGAGTGCCGCGTCGAGTGCCTGGGTGTAGTCCAGCGCGACGATTCCGGGGCCCTTCTTGCGCAGCTTGAGCCAGATGCCGGACGAGACGGAGTGGTTCTCGCCGAGCCACGCCTCGAACGCCTCGGCGGATTCGAATACGACGGTCTTGAAGTCCTGAGTCACCCCAGCAGCGAACCACACCCGGCCGACGGGCGTGACGCGTTCGGGCGCGACCCCGGATACGGCACGCCTGTGGACCCGCGGCGCGGACTCCGACGCGGACCGGACGGATCGCCGCCGGCCCTCCCCTCCTCCGACACCCGGCGAGGACGAGACGACTAGGCCCGCTCCCGCCACCCGTTCGTGATCGGCAGCCGCCGGTCCTTCCCGAACCCCTTCGCGGAGATCTTCGTGCCCGGCGGATACTGGCGGCGCTTATACTCCGCCGTGTCGACCATGCGGAGGATTCTGACGACGAGGTCGCGGTCGAAGCCCGCCGCGACGATCGCGTCGGCGCCCTGGTCGTGGTCCACGTAGAGGTCGAGGATCGCGTCCAGGACGGGGTAGTCCGGGAGGGAGTCGGTGTCGACCTGGCCGGGGCGCAGCTCGGCGCTCGGGGGCTTGGTGATGGAGTTCTCCGGGATCGGCGGGGTCTCGCCACGCTCCTCGGCGGCCCGGTTGCGGTGGCGGGCCAGCCGGAACACCGAGGACTTGTACACGTCCTTGATCGGCCCGTACGCGCCCACCGAGTCGCCGTACAGGGTCGAATAGCCCACCGCCAGCTCGGACTTGTTGCCCGGCGCCAGCACGATGTGGCCCTCCTGGTTGGACACCGCCATCAGCAGCGTGCCCCGCAGCCGGGACTGGAGGTTCTCCTCAGCCAGCCCGTCCAGGTCCAGCGCGCCCATGTACGCGTCGAACATCGGCTCGATCGGCACCGTGCGGAAGTGGAGCCCGGTGCGCCGGGCCAGCTCGGCAGCGTCGCCCCGGGAGTGCTCGGAGGAGTACTTGGACGGCATCGAGATCCCGTACACGTTCTCCGGGCCCACCGCGTCGCACGCGACAGCGGCCACCAGCGCCGAGTCGATGCCGCCGGACAGCCCGATCAGCACCGAGCGGAAGCCGTTCTTGACGACGTACGCCCGCAGGCCCGTCACCAGCGCGCCGTAGACCTCCGCGTCGTCGTCCAGCCACTCGGCGCGGCCGCCGGGCCAGGCCGGCTCGTAGGACGGGACCGGGTCCGCGGAGAGGATCACGCGGTCGATGCGCAGCCCGTCGTCCACGACACCCGTCGGCGCGTCCGGGTCGGCGGCGGGCAGGTCCAGGTCCAGCAGCAGGCAGGTCTCCGCGAACTGCGGCGCCCGCGCGATCACCTCGCCGTCCGCGCCGACCACGATGGAGTCGCCGTCGAAGACCAGCTCGTCCTGGCCGCCGGTCATGGCGAGGTAGGCGGTGGTGCAGCCCGCCTCCTGGGCCCGCTTGCGTACCAGCTCCAGCCGGGTGTCGTCCTTGTCCCGCTCGTACGGCGAGGCGTTCACCGAGAGCAGCAGGCCCGCGTGGGCCGAACGGGCGGCGGGGACCCGGCCGCCGTCCTGCCAGAGGTCCTCGCAGATGGCGAGCGCCACGTCCACCCCGTCCACCCGGATCACCGGCATGGTGTCGCCGGGCACGAAGTAGCGGAACTCGTCGAAGACGCCGTAGTTCGGCAGGTGGTGCTTGGCGAAGCTGAGGACCACCTCGCCCCCGTACAGCACGGCCGCCGCGTTCTGCGGGGCACCGGCCGGCTGGCCGTACTTCGGCTGCGCGGTCGCCGAGCGGTCGAGGTGGCCGACCACCACCGGCACCTCGCCGAGCCCCTCCGCCGCCAGCCGGGCGGCCAGGGTGCGCACGGCGGTGCGGGAGGCTTCGACGAAGGACGAGCGCAGGGCGAGGTCCTCCACGGGATACCCGGTCAGCACCATCTCCGGGAACGCGACCAGCCGCGCTCCCGCCCCGGCCGACTGCCGGGTCCGGCGGACGACCGACTCGGTGTTGCCGGCGATGTCGCCGACCCGGGCATCGATCTGATTCAGGGCGAGACGAAGTTGAGGCACCCCGCCAGTGTAATCGTCACTGAGACGAGATGTGGGGGCGTGAGGTGTCTGCCACCTCACGCCCCCGTCACCGTGCCGTACGGATCAGTGACCCTTGTACGACCGCACGTAGCCGTTCGCGGGCGAGCCCACGCCGGTCACGTCGTCGTAGCCCTTGACCGCGTGCAGCGAGCTGTCCTTGCCGAGGCTGCGGACCGAGACGGCCAGGCCGCCGGAGGCGTCCGTGCCGTTCACGAAGTCGGTACGGGCCACCGCCAGGCCGGAGCCCGTCGGGTTGTCGGTGACGTCGTGGAAGACGCCCTTCTTGCCGTACCGCTGGTAGATCGACGGGTTGGCGAAGCCGATCGCCTTGCCGCCGCGCGCCTCCTGCGCCAGCGCCTGCACCGCCGCGATCACCGGCGCGGCCAGCGAGGTGCCGCCGATGCGGTACTCGCTGTAGCGCAGGGAACCGTCCGGGAAGGTCTGGCTCTGGCCGACCAGGAAGCCGGTGTTCGGGTCGGCGATGGCCGCGATGTCCGGGACGACGCGGTTGCCGGCCTCGTTGTTGGCCGTGGCCAGCTTCTTCGGGACGATGCCCTGCTGGTAGTACGGCTGCGGCACGGTCCTGCTGGTGCCGCCGCCCGCGCCCGAGGTGAAGGCGCCGGGGAAGGAGTTCCAGCTCTTGCCGTCGGCCGAGAGGGTGGCCTTCTCGGTGCCCCAGCCGGTCTCCCACTGGTAGGCCTCGCCCTTGCCGACCGCCAGCGAGGTACCGCCGACCGCCGTCACCCAGGCCGAGTTGGCCGGGGTGTCGACCTGCTTCACGCCGGGCGTGGTGTCCGTGGCGGTGTGAGCCACCTCGTCGCCGTTGTCACCCGAGGAGAAGTAGAAGCCGATGCCCTCCACCGCGCCGAACTGGAACACCTGGTCGTACGCGGCGGCCAGGTCCGGCGTCTGGTTGGCCTCGATGTCGCCCCAGGAGTTGGAGACGATGTCGGCCAGGTGGTTGTCGACGACCTTGCTGAGCGAGTCGAGCAGGTCGTCGTCGAGGCAGGACGCGGCGCCCACGTAGGTGACGTCCGCGTTCGGCGCGACCGCGTGCACGGCCTCGACGTCGAGGGTCTCCTCGCCGTACCAGCCGGCCGCCCCGCACTCCTTGACCCCGGTGTGCGTGTACTCGTCGGGCAGCACCTGGTGGAGCTGGCCGGTCTTCCACGCCGCGTCGCCGTGCTTCTTGGCGTAGGAGCCCGCGTCGAAGGCGATGGTCGGCGAGGCGTACGCGTCCGTGATGGCGATGCGCACGTGCTTGCCGGTGTACTTGCCCGCGCCGTAGGCCGCGCGGAGCTGCTTGCCGGTGTAACCCTTGATCGCGTACGGGATCTTGTGACCGTACGCGGACGGCAGGCTGCTGGCGATGTTCGAGCCGAAGTAGCTCGAGAACGGACCGGCGTTCTTGAACACCGCCTCCGGAGCCGGCAGCTGATCGTCGTGCTTCGACTTGTGCGGCGCGTTGTCCAGGCCGGTCACCGTGAGCACGGCGCCCCTGAGCGAGGCGGGCGCGGACGCCGTCTTCGCCGGGGCGCGGTAAGTCCGGGCCCCCTTCGTGTAGTTGTGGAGCTGGGTGCCGAACGCCTTCTCGGCGGCGGCCACGTCACCGGAGACGGCGACATAGTGCGCGGTGACCCCGGTGACCGTCAGACCGGCCGACTTCAGCCAGGACTTGACGGCGGCCACCTGGGCCTTGGTGGCCCCGAAGCGGGCCTGCGCCTGCTTGGCGCTGAGGTGCTTGCCGTACAGCGGCGAGGCCGGGTCGGAGACGGCCTTGGCGTAGGCGGCCAGCCCGGCCGCGTTCCGCCCGGCCAGGTAGACACGGGCCTTCACCTGGGCGCTGTCGGCGGTGGCGCCCTTGTCCGCCTTCGCCGTGGCCCACAGCGGCCGGGTGCCCGTCAGCGCGTTGCGCGCCGGGCCGTCCGCGTGGGCCGCAGGTATGCCGAGCGCCAGCGCCCCGGCGATCATAGGCAGCGTCGCCGCCAAGCTCACACCGGCGCGCGTCTTGGCGCGGTTGGATCTCATAGAACCCCCTGCGATGCGTTTCGCATGCATGTCGTGGTCGGTACATCGCGGATGCGCGCCGGTGAAGCGGCGGTTTCGGCCTGCGCGGTGATCGCACGATGGGGGCCACTCTGGCTGATGAACCGTTCATGTCAGGGAAAGCAAAAGGTCAAGAGAAGCTCAAGTAACCGTGAGATCAGGCAACTTGGCCGAAAGTCATCACGAACGGGCCGACGCGCCCCGCTTGTTCAGCATGTCCGCCATCAGCCGGATCTCGGACCGCTGGGCGTCGGCCATCCCCCGCGCGAGCCGCTGCTCCGGCCCCGGCGCACACCGCGCCACACACCCCTCGGCCATGTGCACCCCGCCCCTGTGGTGCTCGGTCATCAGCTGGAGGTAGAGCACCTCCGCCGCGCGCCCCTTCAGCGAACCGAGCCTGCGCAGCTCGGAGTCGGTCGCCATGCCCGGCATCAGCGCGCCGTCCTGCCCGAGCGGCATGTCACCCATGCCCATCCAGCTCATGGGCGGCTTCGCGGACACCTTCGGAAGCCCCCACAGGTCCAGCCAGCCCAGCAGCATCCCGCGCTGGTTGGCCTGGGTCTGCGCGATGTCGTACGCGAGCCGCCGCACCTCCTCGTCGCCGGTGCGGTCGCGCACCAGGTACGACATCTCCACGGCCTGCTGATGATGCACGGCCATGTCCCGGGCGAACCCGGCGTCCGCCGACTCCCCGCCCGGCACCCGCACGCCGGCGGACTCGCGCTCCCCGCCGGCCGCGTACCCCCCGGCGCCCGCCGCGACGACGGCCAGCAGAGCGGCACCGGCCGCCGACCCGACGTACCCGCGCCTCACTTCATGACCCCGCCGGTGCAGGGGGCGCCCGGCTCCGGGGTCTGCTCGCCCTGCACATAGGCGGCGAAGAACTTGTCCACCTCGGGGTCGGCCGCGCTCTTGACGCTCACCTGGTGCCCCCAGGCCGAGAGGACCAGCGGCGCGTCCTGGTCCGTGTACGGGCTCATCAGCGAGTACGGCGTCCGCTTCACCTTGGCCGCGAGCGCGTCCACGTCCGCCTTCCGGGCCTTGCCGGTGTAGGTCACCCAGACCGCGCCGTGCTCCAGCGCGTGCACCGCGTTCTCGTCCCGCACCGGCTCCTTGTAGACGTCGCCGTCGCAGTTGAGCCACGCCGGGTTGTGGTCCCCGCCGACCGGCGGCCGCATCGGGTACGTCACCCTGGTGCTGACATGGGTCCGCGACAGCTTGCCGGACCAGGTGCGCACCCCGTCCGCGCCGGTGGTGAAGTGCCCCGAGCCACCCTTGGCGTCGGCGGCCGTGTCCTTGCCGCCGTCCGAGTCCGACTGGGAGCGCACCAGCACCACCCCGCCCACGGCCAGCCCGGCGACGACCACCACGCTCGCGGCGACGGCCAGCACCCGGTTTCGGCGGGCGCGGGTCCGCTCGGCGCGCCGCATCTCCTCCACGCGCGCGGCGCGCTCGGACGCGGGGCTGTGCTGGTCGGTACCCATGGGGCGTGTCCTTCCACGGAGCGTTCTCGGAGTCCGCCGATCGTAAGCGGGCGGGCGGGGCGCCGGGGAGCGAGGTGCGACAACCGGATAAATCGAATACGCGGCCCACCGGCCGGCCACCCCCGTCTCCCGGCCATGACGGACGGGCCGGTGAACGTGCAAGATGGGCGGGAGGGCCGTAGGACCCCGCAGGCGGAACGTTCAGTCGGGGGACGTCCGGCCGATCAAGGTCCGCAACGCGCGCGAAACGCCGATGTGGTGGGATGCTCAGGTGCCGACCGCCTCCCGTCACCTCATGGACAGGCGGCCTGACCAGCAAGGATGGGGAAGCGGAAGATGGACAAGCAGCAGGAGTTCGTGCTCCGGACCTTGGAGGAGCGCGACATCCGGTTCGTACGCCTGTGGTTCACGGACGTGCTGGGCTTCCTCAAGTCCGTCGCCGTGGCCCCCGCTGAGCTTGAGCAGGCGTTCGACGAGGGCATCGGCTTCGACGGCTCGGCCATCGAGGGCTTCGCCCGCGTCTACGAGTCCGACATGATCGCCAAGCCGGACCCCTCGACCTTCCAGGTCCTGCCCTGGCGCGCGGAGGCCCCCGGCACGGCCCGGATGTTCTGCGACATCCTGATGCCGGACGGCTCCCCGTCCTTCGCCGACCCGCGCTACGTCCTCAAGCGGGCGCTGGCCCGCACCTCCGACCTGGGTTTCACCTTCTACACCCACCCGGAGATCGAGTTCTTCCTGCTGAAGAACAAGCCGACCGACGGCAGCCGTCCGACCCCGGCCGACAACTCCGGCTACTTCGACCACACCCCGCAGAACGTCGGCATGGACTTCCGCCGCCAGGCGATCACCATGCTCGAGTCGATGGGCATCTCGGTGGAGTTCTCCCACCACGAAGGCGGCCCCGGCCAGCAGGAGATCGACCTGCGCTACGCGGACGCGCTCTCCACGGCGGACAACATCATGACGTTCCGCCTGGTCATGAAGCAGGTCGCGCTGGAGCAGGGGGTCCAGGCGACCTTCATGCCGAAGCCGTTCTCCGAGTTCCCCGGCTCGGGCATGCACACCCACCTGTCCCTCTTCGAGGGCGACCGGAACGCGTTCTACGAGTCCGGCTCGGAGTACCAGCTCTCCAAGGTGGGCCGCTCCTTCATCGCGGGCCTGCTGCGGCACGCGGCGGAGATCTCGGCGGTCACCAACCAGTGGGTGAACTCGTACAAGCGCATCTGGGGCGGCTCCGAGCGCACCGCGGGCGCCGGCGGCGAGGCCCCCTCCTACATCTGCTGGGGCCACAACAACCGCTCGGCCCTGGTCCGGGTCCCGATGTACAAGCCCGGCAAGACCGGCTCGGCCCGGGTGGAGGTCCGCTCCCTGGACTCGGGAGCCAACCCCTACCTGGCCTACGCGGTCCTCCTGGCCGCCGGCCTGAAGGGCATCGAGGAGGGCTACGAACTCCCGCCCGGCGCCGAGGACGACGTCTGGGCCCTCTCGGACGCGGAACGCCGGGCGATGGGCATCGAACCCCTCCCCCAGAACCTGGGCGAGGCCCTCACCCTCATGGAACGCAGCGACCTGGTGGCCGAAACCCTGGGCGAACACGTCTTCGACTTCTTCCTCCGCAACAAGCGCCAGGAATGGGAGGAGTACCGCTCCGAGGTGACGGCCTTCGAACTCCGCAAGAACTTGCCGGTGCTGTAGAGGCACTTCGGAGCACCTCCGTGCGTGCCGGACGCCCCCAGCCAGTGGCCGAAGGGGCGACCTGCTCAGGCGTCCGGCACGGCTTGGGCCGTCCATGGGCCGTGGCGCGTCGGATGGGAGCGGCGGACTCGATCCTGCGCAGCCTCACCAGCAGGGTGAGCGAGATGCGCCTGGTCCTGGCGAACCCCACCCCGGAAACCCTGGACGCCGCACTGACCGTAGGAGCCCGCTACCAGCCACTGGACCTGGACCTGGCGGACGCGATGAACGCGGCCCTGGCAGCCGAGTACACGAGTCGCCGGACCGAGGACGGACACCCCCCGGCGCGGCCCGCCCACGACGCAGCCGGGGCGCTGTCACGACGGTGGCACGGCTAGGCTCTGGCCAGGACCGTCCTGATCCCGAGGGGAGGCCGCGGATGACGCCGGGGCGCAGCAGCAGCACCTTCACGAGACTGCTCCGGCACGGCTTCACGGACCCCTCCGGAGCGGAACGCCTGCTGGACGGCCCCGAGCTGACCCCGGTGAAGGCGGACCCCGTACTCCTGGAGGCCCTGGGCGGCACAGCGGACCCGGACCTCGCGCTGCGCGGTCTGGTGAGGCTGCTGGAGTCCCAGCCCGCCGCCAAGGACCGCCGCGAACTCCTGGACACCCTCATCGCGGCCAAGCCGCTCCGCGACCGCCTCCTGGGCGTACTGGGCGCATCGGCGGCCCTGGCGGACCACCTGGCCCGCCACCCCCACGACTGGCAGGAACTGGTCACCTACGAACCGAGGGACCTGCACCCCGGGGTCACGGAGTTCGAACGCGGCCTCGCGGAGGCCACGGACCCGGTGTCCCTGCGGGTCGCGTACCGCCGCTGCCTGCTCTCCATCGCGGCGAGGGACGTCTGCGGCACCACGGACGTCACCCAGACCGCCGCAGAACTCGCGGACCTGGCAACGGCGACCCTCCGCGCAGCCCTGGCCATGGCCCAAGCCGATGCCCCCGAGGACGCACAGGCCTGCCGCCTGGCGGTGATCGCCATGGGCAAGTGCGGCGGCCACGAGCTGAACTACGTCTCCGACGTGGACGTGATCTTCGTGGCGGAGCCGACCCAGGGCACGGACGAGACGAAAGCCCTGAGGGCGGCCACGAAGCTCGCCTCCCACATGATGCGCATCTGCTCGGAGACCACGATCGAGGGCTCGATCTGGCCGGTGGACGCGAACCTCCGCCCGGAGGGCCGCAACGGCCCGCTGGTCCGCACGCTGAGCAGCCACGTCGCGTACTACCACCGGTGGGCCAAGACATGGGAGTTCCAGGCACTCCTGAAGGCCCGCCCGGTGGCGGGGGACGAGGAACTGGGCCAGGCGTACCTGGACGCCCTGACCCCCATGGTCTGGCAGGCGGCGGACCGGGAGAACTTCGTCCCCGACGTGCAGAAGATGCGCCGCCGCGTGGTGGAGAACATCCCCCCGGCGGAGATCGACAGAGAACTGAAACTGGGCCCCGGCGGCCTGCGGGACGTGGAGTTCGCGGTCCAGCTGCTCCAGCTGGTGCACGGCCGCACGGACCAAACGCTCCGCAGCGGCACCACCCTGAACGCCCTGCGGGCACTGGCGGCCGGCGGCTACGTGGGCCGGGAGGACGCCTCCCGCCTCGACGAAGCGTACCGCTTCCTCCGCGAGCTGGAACACCGCATCCAGCTGTTCCAGCTCCGCCGCACCCACCTGGTCCCCGAGGCGGAGGAGGACCTCCGCCGCCTCGGCAGGTCCCTGGGCCTGCGCACGGACCCGGTGGCGGGGCTGCGCCGCGAGTGGAGGCGCCACACCGGAGTGGTCCGCCGCCTGCACGAGAAGATCTTCTACCGCCCCCTCCTGGACGCGGTGGCTCAGCTGGCCCCCGGCGAGGCAAGGCTCAGCGCGGTGGCGGCACGGCAACGACTGGTCGCCCTCGGCTACGCGGACCCCGCGGCGGCCCTCCGCCACCTGGAGGCGCTGGCCTCCGGCGTGACCCGGAAAGCGGCGATCCAGCGCACCCTGCTCCCCGTCCTCCTCGGCTGGTTCGCGGACTCGGCCGACCCGGACGCGGGCCTGCTGAACTTCCGCAAGGTCTCCGACGCCCTCGGCAGGACCCCCTGGTACCTCCGCCTCCTGCGCGACGAGGGCGCGGCGGCGGAGAACCTGGCACGGGTCCTCTCGGCGGGCCGCCTCGCCCCGGACCTCCTCCTGCGCGCCCCCGAAGCCGTGGCCCTGCTCGGCGACGGCGACGCGGGCGGCCTGGAACCACGCGGCAGGGCCCAGCTGGAACAGGAGATCACCGCGGCGGTGAACCGCGCGGAGAACGCCGCACAGGGCGTGACAGCCGCCCGAGGGGTCAGGCGCCGCGAACTCTTCCGCACGGCAGCCGCGGACATCGTCGGCTCCTACGGCACCGAGACGACCCCCGCCGAGCCCGACGAGGGCGTCCTCCTGGACCGCACGGGCGGCGCGATCTCCGACCTCACCGCCGCCACCCTCGCCGGAACCCTGCGGGCGGTGGTCCGCGAGGGCTGGGGCGACACCCTCCCGACCAGGTTCGCGATCATCGGCATGGGCAGGTTCGGCGGCCACGAACTGGGCTACGGCTCGGACGCGGACGTGCTGTTCGTGCACGAACCGCGCGCGGGCGTGGACGAGCACGAGGCCGCGAAGGCCGCCGGCAAGGTGGTGGCCGAGATGCGCCGCCTGCTCCAGCTCCCCAGCGCCGACCCGCCGCTGCTGATCGACGCCGACCTGCGCCCGGAGGGCAAGTCCGGCCCGCTGGTCCGCACCCTGAAGTCGTACGAGGCGTACTACCGCAGGTGGTCGCTGGGCTGGGAGTCGCAGGCGCTGCTGCGTGCCGAGCCGGTCGCGGGGGACGAGGAGCTGGGCCGCCGCTTCATGGCGCTCATCGACCCGCTGCGCTACCCCGCACACGGCCTGGACGAGGACGCGGTGCGCGAGATCCGCCGGCTGAAGGCCCGGATGGAGTCGGAGCGGCTGCCGCGCGGCGCCGACCCCAAGCTGCACACCAAGCTGGGTCCGGGCGGCCTGTCGGACGTGGAGTGGACGGTGCAGCTGCTCCAGCTCCGGCACGCCTGGGAGGTGCCGGGCCTGCGCACCCCGAGGACGCGCGGGGCGCTGGCCGCGGCCCGCGAGGCCGGCCTGATCGGCGCGGAGGACGCGGCGGTGCTGGACGAGGCGTGGGTGCTGGCCGGCCGGGTCCGCAACGCGGTGATGCTCGTGCGCGGCAGGGCGGGGGACACCTTCCCGACCGAGCCCCGCGAACTGGCGGCGGTGGGCCGGTACCTGGGCTACGGCGAGGGCCGGGCTGGCGACATGCTGGACGCGTACCGCCGCACGGCCCGCAAGGCACGCGCGGTGGTGGACGAACTCTTCTACGCGGGCTGACCCGCCCCGGAACCCGGCACGGCTCGGGCCCCCGGCGCCTGCGGCCACCGCCCGTACCAGAGCCGGGCCACCCCCATCCCGAACCCGAGGCACACCGTCCCGCCCACCGCGTCCAGCCAGAAGTGGTTGGCGGTGGAGACGATGACCAGCAGGGTCAGCGCCGGGTAGGCCAGCCCCAGCACCCGCACCCACGGCACCGAGGCCAGCGCGAACACGGTCAGCCCGCACCACAGCGACCACCCGATGTGCATGGACGGCATCGCGGCGTACTGGTTGGACATGTGCTTGAGGTCGCCGGAGGCCATGGACCCCCAGGTCTGGTGCACCATCACGGTGTCGATGAAGTGGCCGCCGCGCATCAGCCGGGGCGGGGCGAGCGGGAAGAGCCAGTACCCGGCGAGAGCGACGCCCGTGGTCGCGAACAGCACCAGCCTGACGGGGGCGTAGCGGTCCGCGTGCCGGTGGTAGAGCCACACCAGCACACCGAGGGTGATCACGAAGTGGAGCGTGGCGTAGTAGTAGTCCATGCCGATGATCAGCCAGCCCACCGAGTCGGCGGCGTGGTTGACGGACGCCTCGACGGCGATGCCGAGTCGGCGCTCCAGCCACCAGAGCGCGTCGGCGTTGCGCAGCGCCTCGGGCCTCTGCTCCGGGACGGCGTTGCGGATGAGCGAGTACGTCCAGTAACTCGCGGCGATCAGCAGGATCTCGAACCACAGCGGAGGCCGCCGGGAGCCGCGCAGCCGGCCGAGCAGGTGCCGCACGCCGACGCGCTCGCCCATGACGGTCCGCGAAACGGCCACCTCCACGCGGCGGCCTTCCGGGCCTGTCACGGTCGAGTCACTCATAGCTACCAAGTCTGCCAGACAAGGGATGCTCGACAGATCATCCCAAGCCCGGTGCCCTCACGCATGTTCTGCGCGAAAACCCCTGGCAGCGGCGGGGCTCAGCCCCGCGTGCGGTCACCCGGCGCGGACGCCGTCGACCCGCGCACGACCAGCTCCGGCATGAACACGAACTCGCTGTGCGGGGCGGGCGTGCCGCCGATCTCCTCCAGCAGGGTGCGCACCGCGGCCTGCCCCATCGCCGGGACCGGCTTGCGGACGGTGGTCAGCGGCGGGTCGGTGAACGCGATCAGCGGGGAGTCGTCGAAGCCGACCACCGACACATCGCGCGGCACGTCGAGACCGAGCTGCCGGGCCGCCCGTATCGCGCCGAGCGCCATCATGTCGCTGGCGCACACTATGGCCGTGCAGTCCCGCCCGATCAGCGCGGCGGCCGCCGCCTGGCCGCCCTCCAGGGTGTACAGCGAGTGCTGCACCAGCTTCTCCGCGACCATGTCGGCGCCCAGCCCCAGCTGGTCCTGCATCGCGCGCACGAAGCCCTCGATCTTGCGCTGCACCGGCACGAACCGCTTCGGCCCGAGTGCGAGACCGATGCGGGTGTGGCCCAGCGACACGAGGTGGGTGACCGCCAGTGTGGTCGCCGCACGGTCGTCGGGGGAGATGAACGGCGCCTGCACCTTCGGCGAGAACCCGTCCACCAGCACGAACGGCACGCCCTGCGCGCGCAGTCGCTCGTAGCGCTGTGTGTCGGCGGTGGTGTCGGCGTGCAGCCCGGAGACGTAGATGATCCCGGCCACCCCCCGGTCCACCAGCATCTCGGTCAGCTCGTCCTCGGTGGAGCCGCCCGGGGTCTGGGTGGCCAGCACCGGGGTGTAGCCCTGCCCGGTCAGCGCCTGGCCGATGACCTGGGCCAGCGCCGGGAAGATCGGGTTCTCCAGCTCGGGGATGATCAGCCCGACCAGCCCCTCGCTGCGCTGGCGCAGCCGCACCGGGCGCTCGTAGCCGAGCACGTCCAGCGCGGCCAGTACTGACTGGCGGGTGGTGGCAGCGACGCCCGGCTTCCCGTTGAGGACCCGGCTGACGGTCGCTTCGCTCACCCCCGCCTGTGCGGCGATGTCCGCAAGCCGTGTAGTCACGCCTGTGGACTGTACCGGCCGCACCGCGCCCGGCGCACCGGCGGGACGCCGTGCGCGGGCGGCCGAACGGCCCGCCGTGGATTGCCGCGTCATCGCGCTCCTCGCCCCTCATGGGTATGTCGTCGCTCATGCCCGCCGGACGGTCCGCCCGGCGCACGGCCGCAAAGGGATGATCCTGGCGGCGGCCCCCCGCGGCAAGAGCTTGCAGAGTCTTGCACAAGTGTCCGTCAACCCGCCGACCGGCGGTAGACCGCGATTTCGACAAGGTCTGGCGCAGGTCACGACACGGTGACCCGGCTGTCGTCTTGCACTTTTTTGCAGCAAGGCCTTTCGCCGCGCTTACAACGCTGTTACGTTCCGAGTCGCCCGGCCGCGGCAATGGCGCAGTCGGCACGACGCGGGTGGCGGCAGACGGGGCCGCCCCCGCAATCTCGGGCTTTTCACCCTCAAGGAGAACTCATGCGGCGTGGCATAGCGGCCTCCGCGCTCGTGGCGTCCCTCGCCCTCACGGCGACGGCGTGCGGCGGGAGCGACGACAGCGACAGCAAGGGCGGCGAGTCGGGGGGGCCGGTGACCCTCACCTGGTGGGACACCTCCAACGCCACCAATGAGGCGCCGACGTACAAGGCCCTGGTCGAGCAGTTCCAGGCCGCCCACAAGAACATCAAGGTCAAGTACGTCAACGTGCCCTTCGACCAGGCGCAGAACAAGTTCGACACCGCCGCCGGCTCCAAGGGCGCCCCGGACATCCTGCGCTCCGAGGTCGGCTGGACGCCGGCCTTCGCCAAGAAGGGCTTCTTCCTGCCGCTGGACGGCACCGAGGCACTCGCCGAGCAGGACGAGTTCCAGCCCAACCTGATCAAGCAGGCCCAGTACGAGGGCAAGACCTACGGCGTGCCGCTGGTCACCGACACCCTCGCGCTCGTCTACAACAAGGCGCTGTTCAAGCAGGCCGGCATCACCGAGGCCCCCAGGACCTGGGACGAGCTGAAGGCCGACGCCGCCAAGGTCAGGGACAAGGCGAAGGTCGACGGCTACTGGGGCTCCTCCCAGGCGTACTACGCCCAGTGCTTCCTCTACGGCGAGGGCACCGACACCGTCGACGCCACGGCCAAGAAGATCACCGTGGCCTCCGCCCCGGCGAAGAAGGCGTACGGCACCTGGCAGAGCACGTTCTCCGGCAAGGGCCTGCACAAGGCCGACACCACCGCGGACGCCTACGCCCACATCCAGGACGCGTTCGTCAACGGCAAGGTCGCCTCGATCATCCAGGGCCCCTGGGAGATCACGAACTTCTACAAGGGCTCGGCCTTCAAGGACAAGTCCAACCTCGGCATCGCCACCGTCCCGGCCGGCTCGGCCGGTAAGGCGGGCGCCCCGACCGGCGGCCACAACCTCTCGGTCTACGCCGGCTCGGACAAGGCCCACCAGGACGCGGCCCTGAAGTTCGTGAGGTTCATGACCTCGGCGGGGTCCCAGGAGACCATCGCGCTGAAGAACTCCACGCTGCCGACCCGCGGCGACGCCTACACCTCCCAGGTCAAGGCCGACCCCGGCATCGCCGGCTACCAGGGCGTGCTCGCCGCCGCCCAGCCCCGACCGGCACTGCCGGAGTACAGCTCCCTGTGGGGTCCGCTGGACACCGAGCTGCCCAAGGTGGCCGGGGGCAAGGAGCCGCTGGACAAGGGCCTTGGCAACGCCGAGCTGGCCATCGCCAAGCTGGTGCCCGACTTCAGCAAGTGAGCCCGTCCGGCCGCCGGGTTCCCCCGCCCCGGGGGAGGGGGGAACCCGGCGGCCACCGGCCTGTGACCAGCCCGTCCCCGAACTCGTAGAAGGTGTCGCACCATGACAGTCGCCATCGACCGCGCGACCGGCGAGCGCCGCGATGAGCGGCCGCCCCGGCCCGGTCCCGGGCAGCGCCTCAGGAACGGCTACCAGAGGTACTGGTACGCCTACGCGATGATCGCGCCCGTGGTCGTCGTGCTCGGTGTCCTCGTGGGCTACCCGCTGGTGCGGGGCGTCTACCTGACCCTCACCGACGCCAACAGCCTCAACTCGGCGCGCACCATCGGCGTCAACCACATCGAGGCCACCTACAAGTTCATCGGGCTCGGCAACTACCAGGACATCCTCTTCGGCCCCACGGCCTACGACCGCTTCTGGTCGCACTTCCTGTGGACCGTGTTCTGGACCGCCGCCTGCGTCACCTTGCACTACGTCATCGGCCTGGGCCTCGCGATGATGCTGGACCAGAAACTGCGCGGCCGCACCGTCTACCGGCTGCTGCTCGTGCTCCCCTGGGCCGTGCCCACCTTCGTCACCGTCTTCTCCTGGCGGATCATGCTGGCCGACTCCGGTGTGCTCAACCAGGTCCTCGGCGCCCTCCACCTGCCCCAGCCGCAGTGGCTGGAGGACACCTTCTGGCAGCGGTTCGCGGCCATCATGGTCAACACCTGGTGCGGCGTGCCGTTCATGATGCTCTCGCTGCTCGGCGGGCTCCAGTCCATCGACCCCACGCTGTACGAGGCGGCCGAGATGGACGGCGCGAGCGCCTGGCAGCGCTTCAGGCACGTCACCCTGCCCGGACTGCGCTCGGTCAGCTCCACCGTCGTCCTGCTCGGCGTGATCTGGACCTTCAACCAGTTCGCCATCATCTTCCTGCTGTTCGGTCCCACCGGCGCCCCGGACGCCCAGATCCTCGTCACCTGGGCCTACTACCTCGGCTTCGGCCAGCAGCCGCGCGACTTCGCCCAGTCCGCCGCGTACGGCGTACTGCTGCTGTCGATCCTGACCGTGTTCACCTCCTTCTACTTCCGCTGGCTGAAGCGCAATGACCAGCTCGCCGTCTGACGCCGCAGGAGCCGCCGCCATGAGCACCACGACACCCCCCGAGACCGCACCGGGACGCCCGCTCACCGCCGAGGCCCCGGCCGCCCCCCGGCCCCGCGCGACCCGCCGGCGCGGTGCGCGCGGCCCGCTCGGCACCGTCCTGCTGCACGGCGGCCTGGCCCTGGCGAGCCTGATCGCGCTTACCCCGGTGGCCTGGCTGTTCTTCCTGTCGCTCGGCCCCGACAAGGACGACTACCTGCACCCCGGCCACATCTTCGGCAAGGCGGGCTTCGCCAACTACGCCTTCGTGCTCCGGCACACCGGCTTCTTCGACTGGTTCAGGTCGACGATGATCGTGGCGCTCGGCACCACCTTCATCGGTGTCTTCGTCGCCGCCACCACCGGCTACGCCGTCTCCCGCATGCGCTTCCCCGGCTACCGGCCGCTGATGTGGGTCCTGCTGCTCACCCAGGCGTTCCCGATCGCCATCCTGATCGTGCCGATGTACGAGATCTTCGGCGAGCTGGGCCTGATCGACACGTACTGGGCGCTGATCCTCATCAACTGCTCCACCGCCGTGCCGTACAGCGCGTGGCTTCTCAAGGGGTACTTCGACACCATCCCCTTCGAGATCGACGAGGCGGGCCGGGTGGACGGGCTCAGCCCGTTCGGCACCTTCTTCCGGCTGATCCTGCCGCTGGCCCGGCCCGGCCTGGCCGTCGCCGCGTTCTACAACTTCATCACGGCGGTCGGCGAGGTCGCCTTCGCCACGACCTTCCTGCTGGACGACTCCAAGTACACCTTCGCGGTCGGCCTGCAGACCTTCGTCAGCGAGCACGACGCGCAGTGGAACTACATGGCGGCCACCGCGGTGCTGATAGCGATACCGGTGTCCGTGTTCTTCTACCTCGTGCAGAAGAACCTCGTCACCGGCCTCACCGCCGGCGGCACCAAGGGCTGACGCCCCGCCGCACCCACGCCCGAAACGAACCGAACCTCGTCACGCACCAAGGACGCCATGAGCCAGCAGCATCTCGCAGCCCCGGCCGACGACACCGCCGTCGCCCCCGCCGCCCAGCACCGCGACTGGTGGCGCGGCGCGGTGATCTACCAGGTCTATCCGCGCAGCTTCGCCGATTCCAACGGCGACGGCATGGGCGACCTGGCCGGCGTGCGGGCCAGACTGCCCCACCTGCGCGACCTCGGCGTGGACGCCGTCTGGCTCAGCCCGTTCTACGCCTCCCCGCAGGCGGACGCCGGCTACGACGTGGCCGACTACCGCGCCGTGGACCCGATGTTCGGCAACCTGCTGGACGCCGACGCGCTGATCCGCGAGGCCCACGGGCTGGGCCTTCGCATCATCGTGGACCTGGTGCCCAACCACTCCTCCGACCAGCACGAGTGGTTCAGGCGGGCGCTCGCCGAGGGCCCCGGCTCGCCGCTGCGCGAGCGGTACCACTTCCGCCCCGGCAAGGGCATCGACGGCGAACTCCCCCCCAACGACTGGGAGTCCATCTTCGGCGGCCCGGCCTGGACCCGGGTCACCGAGCCCGACGGCACGCCGGGGGAGTGGTACCTGCACCTCTTCGCGCCCGAGCAGCCCGACTTCAACTGGAACCACCCGGCCGTGGGCGACGAGTTCCGGTCCATCCTGCGGTTCTGGCTGGACATGGGCGTCGACGGCTTCCGTATCGATGTGGCGCACGGCCTGATCAAGGCCGACGGGCTGCCCGACCTCGGCGCCCACGACCAGCTCAAGCTGCTGGGCAACGACGTGATGCCGTTCTTCGACCAGGAGGGCGTGCACGAGGTCTACCGGCAGTGGCGGACGGTGCTGGACGAGTACGCGGAGAAGGAGGGGCCCGAAGGGCCTTCCGCGGAAGGGCGGAGGCGGGAGACGGGTGGGCGGATCTTCGTCGCCGAGGCGTGGACGCCGACCATCGAGCGGACCGCCAACTACGTCCGGCACGACGAGCTGCACCAGGCGTTCAACTTCCAGTACCTCGGCACCGACTGGGACGCCGGGCAGCTGCGTGAGGTCATCGACCGCACGCTCGCCGCGATGCGCCCGGTCGACGCCCCGGCCACCTGGGTGCTGTCCAACCACGACGTCACCCGGCACGCCACCCGCTTCGCCAACCCGCCCGGCCTCGGCACCCAGATCCGTACCGCCGGTGACCGCGCCCTCGGCCTGCGCCGGGCCCGCGCCGCCACCCTGCTGATGCTGGCCCTGCCCGGCTCCGCCTACCTCTACCAGGGCGAGGAACTGGGCCTTCCCGACGTGGTCGACCTGCCCGACGAGGTGCGCCAGGACCCGGCCTACTTCCGGGGCGCCGGCCAGGACGGCTTCCGGGACGGCTGCCGGGTGCCGATCCCCTGGACCCGCGAGGGCTCCTCGTACGGCTTCGGCGGCGGGGGCAGCTGGCTGCCGCAGCCGGCGGGCTGGGGCGAGCTGAGCGTTCAGGCGCAGACCGGCGTGGCCGGCTCGACGCTGGAGCTGTACCGGGCAGCACTGGCCGCCCGGCGCGAACAGCCTGCGCTCGGTGCGGGCTCCGGCGTCGAGTGGCTGCCCGCTGCCGAGGGCGTACTCGCCTTCCGGCGCGGGGAGTTCACCTGTGTCGCCAACACCACCGGCGCGCCGGTCACCGTCCCGGTGTACGGGCGGGTGCTGCTCGCGAGCGGGGAGATCACCGAGGGTGACGCCGGGACGGAGATCCCGGCCGACACCACGGTCTGGTGGACCACGGCCTGAGGCCCTCCTGAAAGTTCTTGCATCAACTTCCCACGGCCCGCTGCCTTTTCAGGTGGCGGGCCTTTAACATCTGCGTCACCGCAATTTTGCTGAAATGTTCAGCAAGGGCATTCAGTCCCGCGGCGACAGCCTTCAACGACGAAGGAACCCCCACATGGCACGCAGAACCCGCACCGCGGCGCTCGCCCTCGCGGCGGCCGTCTCGATTGGCATGTACCCAACCACTGCGCAGGCGTCCCCGCCCGGCACCAAGGACGTCACCGCCGTCCTCTTCGAGTGGAACTTCGCCTCCGTGGCCCGCGAGTGCACCACCACCCTCGGCCCGGCCGGCTACGGCTACGTCCAGGTCTCGCCGCCCGCCGAGCACATACAGGGCTCCCAGTGGTGGACCTCCTACCAGCCCGTCTCGTACAGGATCGCCGGCCGGCTCGGTGACCGGGCGGCCTTCAAGAGGATGGTCGACACGTGTCACTCGGCCGGCGTGAAGGTGGTCGCCGACTCGGTCATCAACCACATGTCGGCGGGCAGCGGCACCGGCACCGGCGGCTCGTCGTACAGCAAGTACGACTATCCGGGCCTGTACTCCTCGCCCGACTTCGACGACTGCACCGCGCGGATCAGCAACTACCAGGACCGCTACGACGTCCAGCACTGCGAACTGGTGGGCCTGGCCGACCTGGACACCGGCGAGGAGTACGTCCGCGAGACCATCGCCGGGTACCTGAACGACCTGCTCTCGCTGGGCGTCGACGGCTTCCGCATCGACGCGGCCAAGCACATCGACAAGGCCGACCTGGCCGACATCAGGTCCCGGCTGGCCGACCCGTCCGTGTACTGGAAGCAGGAGGTCATCTACGGCGCGGGGGAGGCCGTCCAGCCCGCCGAGTACACGGGCAACGGCGACGTCCAGGAGTTCCGCTACGCCTACGACCTCAAGCGGGTGTTCCAGAGCGAGAACCTCGCCTACCTGAAGAACTACGGTGAGGGCTGGGGGTACCTGAGCGGTTCGGTCGCCGGGGTCTTCGTGGACAACCACGACACCGAGCGCAACGGCAGCACCCTCGACTACAAGGACGGCGCCGACTACACGCTGGCAGGCGTCTTCATGCTGGCGTACCCCTACGGCGCCCCGGACATCAACTCCGGCTACGAGTGGTCCGACGCGGACGCCGGACCGCCCAACGGGGGCAGGGTGAACGCCTGCTGGCAGGACGGCTGGAAGTGCCAGCACGCGTGGCCGGAGATCAGGTCCATGGTCGCCTTCCGCAACGCCACCCGGGGCCAGGCCGTCTCCGACTGGTGGGACAACGGCAACGACGCCATCGCCTTCGGGCGCGGGAACAAGGGGTTCGTGGCCATCAACCACGAGTCCGCGCCCCTGTCCCGCACCTACCGGACCGCACTGGCGGCGGGTACGTACTGCGACGTGCAGAACAACACCACGGTGTCGGTGAACTCCAGCGGCCAGTTCACCGCGACCCTCGGCGCCGACACCGCGCTCGCGCTGTACGCGGGCAAGTCGAGCTGCTGAAGCCGCCCTCGACACGTCTCCCGACGAACCGTCCGTCGTATACGGGCGGTTCGTCCCCCGGTCATCGCTGAAATTTCTTTCTTCACGTTTCACAAGTCTTGCTGCAAGGCTTTCGGCGGCGGTACGGTCACGCCGCGTCCGGCGGCGAAGCCGAGCCGCTGGCCGGACTCGAACGAGCCGTGAGCGCAAGGAGTTTGTGCCTGTGAGACCGATCTGGCAGACACGCCGCATCCCCTGTGCCAGGAGAGCGGCGGCCGTCGTCGCAGCGGCCCTCGCCGCGACCCTGGTGACGCCCCTGTCCGCCCACGCGGACGCCCCGCCCCCACCTCCGTCGGACGCCCGCCTCGCCGCCGAGCCCGCCCGGCACGACGACACACGCGAGCAGTTCTACTTCGTCATGCCGGATCGTTTCGCCAACGGCGACCACTCCAACGACCGCGGCGGGCTGACCGGTTCGCGGCTGAACACCGGCTACGACCCCACCGACAAGGGCTTCTACCAGGGCGGCGACCTCAAGGGCCTCACCCGGCGCCTGGACTACATCAAGGGGCTGGGCACCACGGCCATCTGGCTCGCCCCGATCTTCAAGAACCGTCCCGTGCAGGGCTCGGGCTCCGACGCCTCGGCCGGCTACCACGGTTACTGGATCACCGACTTCACCCAGGTCGACCCGCACTTCGGCACCAACGCCGACCTGAAGGGCCTGATCGCCGAGGCGCACGCCAAGGGCATGAAGGTCCTCTTCGACGTCATCACCAACCACACCGCCGACGTGGTCGACTACCGGGAGAAGTCCTACGACTACCTCTCCAAGGGCGCCTTCCCGTACCTGACCGAGGACGGCCGCCCCTTCGACGACTCCGACTACGCGGACGGCCGGAAGAAGTTCCCGGCCGTGGACGCTTCGTCCTTCCCGCGCACTCCTCGCAACCGCGCCGAGAGCAAGGTCCCGGCCTGGCTGAACGACCCGGCGATGTACCACAACCGGGGCGACTCCACCTTCGCGGGCGAGTCCGCCGAGTACGGCGACTTCTCCGGCCTGGACGACCTGTGGACCGAGCGTCCCGAGGTGGTCAAGGGCATGGAGCGGATCTACCAGCGCTGGGTGCGGGACTTCGCCGTCGACGGCTTCCGCATCGACACCGTCAAGCACGTGAACATGGAGTTCTGGACCCGGTGGGCCACCGCGCTCGACCGCTACGCGGCCGCGCACGGGCGGAAGAACTTCTTCATGTTCGGCGAGGTCTACTCCGCCGACACCTCGGTGACCTCCCCGTACGTCACCCGGGGCCGCCTGGACGCCACCCTGGACTTCCCCTTCCAGGACGCCGCCCGCGCCTACGCCTCCCAGGGCGGCAGCGCCAAGAAGCTGGCCGGGGTCTTCGGGGACGACTACAAGTACACGACCGACAAGGCCAACGCCTACGAGCAGGTCACCTTCCTCGGCAACCACGACATGGGCCGCATCGGGTACTTCCTGAAGCAGGACGACCCGAAGGCGTCCGACGCCGAGATCCTGCGCAAGGACCGCCTCGCCAACCAGCTGATGTTCCTCAGCCGGGGCAACCCGGTCGTCTACTACGGCGACGAGCAGGGCTTCACCGGCTCCGGCGGCGACAAGGACGCCCGCCAGACCATGTTCGCCTCCAAGGTCGCCGACTACCTGGACGACGACGAGATCGGCACCGCCCGCACCCACGCCCGCGACGCCTACGACACCGAGGCCCCGCTGTACCGGGACATCGCGGCCCTCGCGGGGCTCCGGAAGGCCGACCCGGCCCTGACGGACGGCATACAGACCGAGCGGTACGCGGCCGACGGCGCCGGCGTCTACGCCTTCACCCGCACCGACGCCCGCACCGGTGCCGAGTACGTCGTCGCCCTCAACAACGCCGCCGAGGCCCAGCGCGCCACCTTCACCACCGGCTCGGCGGGCATGGCGTACCGGGGGATCTACGGCACGGAGCGCACCGTACGCACCGACACCGGGCGCCGGCTCACCCTGACCGTCCCGGCCGGGACCGCCGTGGTCTACCGGGCCACCAAGCGCCCCGCCGCCCCCGCCACCAGGCCCACGCTCACCCTGACCGCCCCGGCCACCGGAGCCGCCGGCACGGTCGAGGTCGGCGCCGGTGTCAGCGGCGGCGGTCCGAACCGGGTCGTCTTCGCCGCGCAGGTCGGCAACGGGCCCTGGAAGACGCTGGGTTCGGCCGACCACGCCCCGTACAAGGTCACCCAGACCATCGGCGGCGACATCCCCGCCGGCACCGCGCTGCGCTACAAGGCCGTGGTGATCGACTCGGCGGGCCGCACCGCGAGCGCCCTCGCCACCAGCACGACCGGTACCGCGCCCGCCCCCGAGCCGCCCGCCGCCTCCCGCGACTACGCGGTGGTGCACTACAACCGGGCTGATGGCGACTACGCGAACTGGGGTCTGTACGCCTGGGGCGACCTCGCGGACGGCGAGGCCACCGAGTGGCCGTCCGCCCACCCCTTCACCGGCCGTGACGCGTACGGCGCCTTCGCCTACGTCAAGCTCAAGCCGGGCGCGTCCAACGTCGGCTTCCTGGTCATCGACAAGAACGGCGACAAGGACGTCTCCGCCGACCGGAGCATCGACGTCACGAAGACGGGTGAGGTCTGGCTGGAGCAGGGCAAGCCCGAGGTGCTGACCGAGCGCCCGGACCACCCGGCCCAGGACCCGGGCAAGGCCGTACTCCACTACCACCGCGCCGACGGGAACTACGACGGCTGGGGCCTGCACACCTGGACCGGTGCCGCGAACCCCACCGACTGGTCGAAGCCGCTGACGCCGGCGAAGACCGACGCCTATGGCGCGGTCTTCGAGGTGCCGCTCACCGAGGGTGCCACCAGTCTCAGCTACATCCTCCACAAGGGCGACGAGAAGGACCTGCCCACCGACCAGTCCCTCGACCTCAAGGCCGGCGGCCACGAGGTGTGGCTGTTGAGCGGCCAGGAGAAGTACCTGCTCCCACAGCCCGAGGGCAGCGCGGCCGCGCTCGACCTGACCACCGCCAAGGCGGTCTGGATCGACCGGGACACCCTCGCCTGGAACGGCGCCGAGGGCGCCGCCTCCACCCAGCTCCTGTACTCCCGCGACGGGTCGATCGCCGTCAAGGACGGTGCGTTGACCAGCGACGACGAGCGCTGGCTGCGGCTGGCGAAGGGCACGCTCACCGACGCCCAGAAGGCGAGGTTCCCGCACCTGAAGGACTACACCGCCTGGACCGTCGACCCCCGCGACCACGACCGGGTGCGCGCGGCCCTCACCGGCCAGCTCGTCGCCTCCCAGCGCACCGCGAACGGAGCCGTACTGGCAGCGACCGGGGTGCAGATCGCCGGAGTGCTGGACGACGTCTACGCGAGCGCCACGAAGAGCGGCCTCGGCCCGGTCTTCCGGGGCGGGAAGCCCACCCTCTCCGTGTGGGCACCGACCGCCCGGAGCGTCTCGCTGGAGCTGGACGGCGCACTGACCCCCATGCGCCGCGACGACACCACCGGCGTCTGGTCCGTCACCGGCCCCGCGTCCTGGAAGGGCAAGCCCTACCGGTACGTGGTCAGGGTGTGGGCGCAGAGCGTCGGCAAGCTCGTCACCAACTCGGTCACCGACCCCTACTCGGTCGCCCTGACCGCCGACTCCCGGCGCAGCCTCGTCGTCGACCTCGCCGACCGCTCCCTGGCCCCCGAGGGCTGGGCCGGGCTGACCAAGCCGAAGGCGGTGCCGCTGAGGGACGCGCAGATCCAGGAGCTGCACATCCGGGACTTCTCGGTGGCCGACAGGACCGTCCCGGCGCGGCACCGGGGCACCTACCTGGCCTTCACCGACAAGGACAGCGACGGCTCCAGGCACCTGCGCGAGCTGGCGAGGGCCGGCACCTCCTACGTGCACCTGCTGCCCGCGTTCGACATCGCCACCGTCCCCGAGAAGCGGGCCGGCCAGGCCACCCCGGACTGCGACCTGGCCTCCTTCCCGCCCGACTCCGGCAAGCAGCAGGAGTGCGTGGCGAAGACCGCCGCCGAGGACGCCTACAACTGGGGGTACGACCCGTTCCACTACACGGTCCCCGAGGGCTCCTACGCCACCGACCCCGACGGCACCGCCCGAACCGTCCAGTTCCGGAAGATGGTGCGGGCGCTCAACCAGGACGGGCTGCGGGTCGTCATGGACGTGGTGTACAACCACACCGCGGCCGGCGGGCAGGCGGACACCTCGGTGCTCGACCGGATCGTGCCCGGCTACTACCAGCGGCTCCTCGCGGACGGCAGCGTGGCCAACTCCACCTGCTGCGCGAACACCGCGACCGAGAACGCCATGATGGGCAAGCTCGTCGTGGACTCGATCGTCACCTGGGCCAAGGAGTACAAGGTCGACGGCTTCCGCTTCGACCTCATGGGCCACCACCCCAAGGCCAACATCCTGGCCGTCCGCGAGGCGCTGGACGCGCTGACCGTCGCCAGGGACGGCGTCGACGGAAGCAAGATCATCCTGTACGGGGAGGGCTGGAACTTCGGCGAAGTCGCGAACGACGCCCGGTTCACTCAGGCCACGCAAGCGAACATGGCGGGCACCGGCATCGCCACCTTCTCCGACCGGGCCCGTGACGCCGTGCGCGGCGGCGGCCCCTTCGACACGGACCCCGGCATCCAGGGCTTCGCCTCCGGCCTGTACACCGACCCCAACTCCTCGACCGCCAACGGCACTCCGGCCGAGCAGAAGGCCCGGCTGCTGCACTACCAGGACCTGATCAAGATCGGCCTGACCGGCAACCTCGCCGGGTACCGCTTCACCGACAGCGCCGGGAACGACGTCACCGGCGCCGGGGTCGACTACAACGGCTCACCCGCCGGCTACGCGGCCGCCCCCGGCGACGCCCTCGCCTACGCGGACGCCCACGACAACGAGTCGCTGTTCGACGCCCTCACCTTCAAGCTGCCGGCCGGGACGAGCGCGGCCGACCGGGCCCGGATGCAGGTGCTGGCGATGGCCACGGCCGCGCTCTCCCAGGGCCCGGCCCTCTCCCAGGCGGGCACCGACCTGCTGCGCTCCAAGTCGCTGGACCGCAACTCCTTCGACAGCGGTGACTGGTTCAACGCCATCCACTGGAACTGCGCCGACGGCAACGGCTTCGGCCGCGGGCTGCCCCCGGCGGCCGACAACCAGTCCAAGTGGCCTTACGCGAAGCCCCTGTTGAGCACGGTCAAGGTGGGCTGTCCGCAGATCACCGGCGCCTCGGCCGCCTACCGCGAGCTGCTGCGCATCCGCACCACCGAGGACGCCTTCTCGCTCGGCACCACCGGACAGGTGCAGGACCGGCTCTCCTTCCCGCTCTCCGGCAAGGACGAGACCCCCGGCGTGATCACCATGCGCCTGGGTGACCTGGTCGTGGTCTTCAACGCCACGCCGGAGCGGCGGGAGCAGCGGGTGGCCGCCCTCGCCGGGACGGACTACCGGCTGCACCCGGTGCAGGCGTCCGGCACCGACGACGTGGTCAAGTCGGCCTCGTACAGCGCCGGTTCGGGCACCTTCGCGGTCCCGGCGCGGACCGTTGCGGTGTTCACCCGGTAGCCGGTCAGGAGGCCAGTGAGATGAGCCGGGTGGCGAGTTCCGCGAAGGGACCGTCACCCGGCTCGTTCCGCACGAAGGTCCGCACCACGGCGGCCATCTCCGGGTCGTTCGCGGCGCTGACGGCGGCAAGGGCGGCGAAGTCGTGCACCAGCTGCCGTTCCAGCTCCTCGCGCGGCACCCGCCGGCCGTCCAGCCAGATCAGCGCCGTCGACTCCACCAGCGAGATCCATGAGCGCACCACCAGCTCCAGCCGCGCGGGCGCCTCGGTGAGCCCCAGGTGGGACAGGATCTGCTCGTAGGCGGCCTGGCGCACGGAGTCCACGAGCGCGTTGGTGGCCGAGGAGCCGACCGCCGGGCCGCCCCGCATCAGCGCGGAGAAGCCCGGCCCGTGCTCGTCCACGAAGTCGAAGAAGCGGCCCATCACCCGCAGCAGCCGGGCACCGAGCGGGCCCTCGCGCGGCTCCTCGAAGCGGCCCGCCAGATCCTCCGCCGCCCGCGTCAACGCGGCCTCGTACAGGCTGAGTTTGCCCGGGAAGTAGTGGTAGACCAGCGGGCGGGAGATGCCCGCCGCCGACGCTATCTCGTCGATCGAGACCTCGTCGGGCGAGCGCCTGCTGAACAGGTCCAGCGCGACCTTGATCAGCTGCTGCCGCCGCTCCTCGACGCCCATCCTGCGGCGCACCCCGATACCCATGAGTTCAACCTTACCGACCGGCAACGACACTTGGACGATCCGCTTCCGCCCGGCCGCGCTCCCCGCGCTCACAGGTCCAGCACGAGCCGCTCACCCCTGGCGCGGGACACGCAGATCAGCATCGAGTCCTCGCGCTCCCCGTCCGTCAGCAGCTCGTCCCGGTGGTCCACCTCGCCCTCCAGCACCCGCTGCCGGCAGGTCCCGCAGAACCCCTGCTCGCAGGAGTAGAGGGTGTCCGGCAGCTCCCGGCGCACCGCGGCCAGCACCGTGGAATCGGCAGGGACGGTCAACGTCCGCCCGCTGCGCCGCAGTTCCACCTCGAACTCGGTGCCGGCCCCGGCCGCCGTACGCGGCGCGAACCGCTCCAGGTGCAGGGCGGCCCCCTCGGGCAGCGCGGCAGCCACCGCCGCCGTCAGTCCCTCCGGGCCACAGCAGTACACGGCGGCCCCCTCGGGCAGCCCGGCCAGCCACGCGGTGAGGTCGGGGCGCCCGTCCTCGTCCCCGGCCACCACCGAGCACCCGGCCCCGGCCAGCTCCGCCACCTCCTCAAGGAACGGCATCGAGGCCCGCGTACGCCCGCGGTACAGCAGCCGTACGTCCGCGCCCGCCGGGAGCGCCCGCAGCATCGGCAGGAGCGGGGTGATGCCGATGCCGCCGGCCACGAACACGTAGGCGGGTGCCTCGACCAGCGGGAAGCGGTTGCGCGGGCCGCGCACCTCCAGCTCCATCCCCTCGGTGAGCCGCTCGTGCACCTCCCGCGAGCCGCCCCGGCCGTCCTCGGCCAGCCGCGCCGCTACCTCGTACACCGAGGAGTCCGCCGGGTCCCCGCACAGCGAGTACTGGCGCACCAGCCCCGAGGGCAGCACCAGGTCGAGATGGGCGCCCGGCGCCCAGGCGGGCAGGGCGGTGCCCGCCAGGCGGAGCCGCACCACACCGTCCGCGATCCGCTCGTGTCCGGTCACCAGCACCCGCCGCGCCCGCGAGCGGGGGCGCCCGGAGACCGGCGGGTCCAGCGCGGGCAGCGGCCACAGGGGTGACTTCTCCACCCGTCGGCGCAGCGCCCGGCGGGTCAGCAGCCCGGCCCCCACCAGGAGCACGGCGGTGGCGACGGACCGGGTGGTCCGCTCAGGCATCGTGCTCCGCCCTCTGGGCGGCCAGCGCCGCCGGGGACGAGGCGAGGTAGGCGACCGCCTGGGCGGTCGAGCCCTCCTGGGACGGGTGGTAGGCCCGGCTGAGGTAGCGCGGGATCGACCGCAGCAGCGCGCCCGTCGCGGGCAGCGTGCCCCGGCGCCCGCGCGCGTGGAACTCCCGGAACGACGCCTTGCCGTCCACCGGCGTCGGGTCGTGCTCCATGAAGAAGCGGGCCCCGCGCTGCCACAGGAACATCAGCGCCGCGAACGCCAGCGCCCAGGTCCGCACCCGGCGCCGGTAGCCGCCGTCCACGTGCTCGAAGAGGTCGAAGGCGACCGAGCGGTGCTCGACCTCCTCCGCGCCGTGCCAGCGCAGCAGGTCCAGCATGGTCGGATCGGCGCCCCGCCGGTCCAGCTCGGCCGCGTTCAGCACCCAGTCGCCGAGGAACGCCGTGTAGTGCTCGATCGCCGCGATCAGCGCGATCCGCTCCAGCAGCCACCAGCGGCGCGCCCGGCCCGGCGGCAGGGTGCGGTCCCCGAGCAGCTTCTCGAAGAACCAGTCGACCTGCGCGGTGTACGGCGTCGGATCGAGACCCTGCTCCCGCAGATGCGGCAGCACCTCGTCGTGGGCCTGGGAGTGCATCGCCTCCTGCCCGATGAACCCGATGACGTCCTCACGCAGCCGCTCGTCCCGGATCAGCGGCAGCGCCTGCTCGTACACATGCACGAACCACCGCTCACCGGCGGGCAGCAGCAGATGCAGCACATTGATGGTGTGCGTGGTGAAGGGGTCGCCCGGCACCCAGTGGAGCGGGGTGTCCTTCCAGACGAACGACACCTTGCGCGCCTTGAGCGGGATGCGCTCGGCCGGCACCGGCCGGGGCTGCTTGTTAGACATGATGTCAATGTAGTGAGGGGTAGGGCGCCTGAGAACCCCCGTGCACCGCCTTGTCCGGCGAACGGTCGGCAGCGCCGGATCAGTGCAGCCCGCTGATCTTCCGCCCGCTCTCCAGCGTGCCCACCAGCTCGGCCTGGGCACCCCGCTCCGCCTTCGCCACCAGCAACTGCCCCTGACCGGAACCGGTCACCCCGCCCGACGACCGGATCGAGACCACCCCCCGGCTGCCCGCCGCCAGCAGATACCAGTGGCCGCCGCTGGACTTCCACAGCACCCCGGCCAGTACGTGCGGATCGCGCGGCCCGCACGCCGTGGTGTCGGTGCCCCTGGCCACCACCGCCCCGGCCGGCCCGCCCGGTGTACGGAACTGGGCCAGCGCGGCCGTGCCGTCCCCGCGCCAGGTCTCGGCCCGCGTGCACACCCACTCCCCGTCTCCGCTCGCGTCCGGCAGCGGCTGCTCGGCGAACGCCCACGCGTTCACCCCGCGTACCCCGGCCGCCCGCTCCGTCGCCAGCGAGCAGGCGAACGGCGCCCAGTCCCGCAGCCCCCCGGCCCCGGACGCCTCGCCGGCCGCGCCGGGGCGGCCCGCGGTGAGATGGGCGGGCACCAGCTCGCCCAGGTCGCTGGAGAGCTGGGTGCCCGAGCCGTCCGTGAGCTGGAGCACCGTCCACGAGGTGCAGGCGCCCGTCCGCAGCGCCGGGCTGGCCAGCGGGGAGGTGACCCCGTCGGTGAGGGTGAGCGCGGTCGGTGCCGACTCCGGCTTGGTCAGATCCCGCCCGGCCGCCTCCTTCACCCAGGGGGCCGTCAGATAG
Organism: Streptomyces sp. NPDC058459; assembly: GCF_042721685.1. Taxonomy (NCBI): domain Bacteria; kingdom Bacillati; phylum Actinomycetota; class Actinomycetes; order Kitasatosporales; family Streptomycetaceae; genus Streptomyces; species Streptomyces sp. NPDC058459. Next base: position 89,074 of record NZ_JBHXLV010000004.1, read on the forward strand.
CGGACGTTGCCGTCGGAGCGGCCGAGCACCAGGGCGCCGGCCTCGGCGCCGGTCGCGCCGTCCACCCGGGCGAAGTCCAGGGCCGCGCCCTCGGTGCCGTCCCTCGGCTCGGCGTAGCGGGCGATGCGCAGACCGTCGTAGAGGATCACCACCCGGGCCGCGTCCACCTCGCCCGCGTACAGCAGTTGGGGCGGGCCGGCGGGGCCGCCGGTGAAGGTGCCGGGGGTCGCCGAGACGCGGACCGTGCCGCCGGGGCGGGCCCAGACCGCCAGCGCGCGGCGCAGCAGGCCGTCGTCACCGGTGAGCGGCCCGCGCGCGGGCCAGACGGAGAAGTCGGTGCGCGCCGACGTCTGCCATGTCGCCGGGGCCACCCGCCGCACCCGGCCGGGGTCGAGCGCGGCCACCGCGGCCGGGTTCTCCGCGTACGCGGGCGCGGCGGCGCCGTCCGGGCCCCAGCCGCCGCCCGGCAGCGCGACCAGCGTGCAGGCCACCGCGAGCGCGGCGGCCGCGGCCAGCGCCGCCTTGGTGTGCTGGCGGCGGCGCATCAGGTCGGTGGGGCGGGCCTGGAGGGAGCAGGCGTCGAACTCGGGGGAGGCGAGCAGCGCGTACCGCGCGGGCACCCCGTCCGCCTCCGCCAGCGCCGACTCGGTACGGGTGACCCCGGCGGCCTTCAGCACCTTGCGCACCTCGTCGTCCGCCAGCCCCTCCAGGCCGCGCAGGACGTACGCGGCACGGGCCGGCCCGGACAGGGCCGACAGCCGCTCGTCCAGGGCGAGTTCGTCGGCGCCGCCGGAACGCGGGAAGAGCCTGAGGCCCCACACCCGGGGGAGCGGGGCGGGCAGCTGGCCCAGCTTGGGGAGGCCCTCGCGCGGCCGGGACGCCTCCAGCGCGCCGCGCAGCACCCGCAGCCGGACGAAGGAGTAGCCGGGGTCGCCGTCCCGCCCGGTCGACTGGGCCGGGATCAGCGCGCGCTGCTTGCGGCCGCGCGGCAGGGCGCGCTGGGCGAGGGCGTGTGCGGTCAGTACCCGGCGCCCCCGGCCGAGGGTGGGCGGGAGCACCAGATAGGCGAGCCGGACCAGCCGCGGGTAGTGCTCGACGAGCGCCGCCTCGGCCCGGCCGACGTCGACGGCCGGGTCCTGGGTCCGGGAGGCTGCGGGTGCGTGGCGGTGGGCTACATCCTGTGACTGCACATCGGGGAGAACGAGCGAGCCGCCCTCAGGTCACCGCCGCCCGGGTGACGTGCGACGGTGACGCCCGGACTCACGCGGGTCCGGTCAGCGCACGGGCGTAGTTGGCCATCGACCGCTGGTAGCGCGGGAGATGGGGGGCGAGCGCGCCGAGCACCAGGGAGAGACCCTCGCGGTCCCGGCCCAGGCTGGACAGGCACAGCGCCAGACAGGCCCGTACCGCGTCGTCCAACTCGTCCGAGTGCGAGTCGAGTTCGGGCGTGAGCAGTTCGACGCCCTCCGCCGCGCGGCCGGTGTTCCGGAGCGAGCTGGCCAGCTGGATCTTCGTCCGGCGTGCCTTGTACGGGCTGGCCTGGGCGAGGCCGTTCTCCAGTGCCGCGCGGTACAGCCCGACCGCGTCGGCCGAGTGGCCGGTCGAGTCGAAGGCGCAGGCCCGCTCGAACAGGCCCAGCGGGCTGTCCCCGGGCAGCTCGGCGGCCAGCTTGTCGATCACCGCCCGAAATCCGGCCGCGTCGTCCTCGGGCCAGGTGTCCAAGGCGGCCCAGGCGGCTGCCACGCGCTCTTCCCAGTCTCGGTCCATCGGGCAACCCTGACAGGAACCAGGGTGGCCGATCAAGGGATTTGAGCACGCGGGGCGTCGCAGCCGTATCCGTTGCGAGGGCCCCGGGGGCCTTCGTGCGGGATGCTTGGCCCCACCAGGACCGGAGGAACAGATGAGGATGACCAGCGCGGTGCTCGTGGGCGCCGTGGTGCTGACGCTGGCGGGCTGCGGCGCGGGCGGGAACGGCACGCGGAAGGTGCCGGTCACCGCGACCGGCAGCCTGGAGAGCCTGGCGGCCGAGGTGAAGTGCCGCCCGGACATGCAGACCGACGCCGACGAGATCCGCCAGGCGCTGTGCAAGAACGCCGACGGCAAGTTCGTCCTCGCGACCTTCGCCACCGACCGGGGGCAGCGCGAGTGGATCAACGACGCGAAGGACTACGGCGGTCACTACCTCGTCGGCCGCAAGTGGGTCGCCGTGGGCGACGACGGCGTGGTCGACGCGCTGCGCGGCACGCTCGGCGGCGATGTCGAGGTGGGCACGGACCACAGCGGCCACGGCGCGAAGCACAGCGGCTGAGCACGAGGCCGGAGCCGAGGGCACGGCACACACGGCGAAGGCCGGTGACGGGAGGTCTCCCGGCACCGGCCTTCTTTCGTGATCCCCCGAGGAGGGGGGTCTTCAGAGGATCACGAGCAGGTGATCAGGCGCACCGCTTGCCGCGGTTCACACAGTTGGCGATCTTGTTGGCAAGGTTGCCGGTCGTGATGCTGATGAAGTCGTCGTGGTCGGTGGAGGGCTTGTGCAGCTGCTCCGGGAAACCGTCCACGGCGTAGGCGTTCTTCACCTGGCCGTTCTCGATGGTCGGCGGGGTGATGTCGTACACCAGCCGCATGGTCAGCTGCGGAATGGCCTTGAAGCCGTTCTGGCAGTTGCCGCCCGCGTCCGCGAAGGCGACGTGGGTGCGGTGGTTGGCGCTGTCGATGTTCTTGCCGTCCCAGCAGCTCTGGAAGGCGAAGGACCGCACGACCTTGCTGCCCTGCGGGCAGATCGGGTACTGCTCGGTCAGCTGGACCTTGTTCTCGAACCCGGTGCAGCTCCAGTGCGCGTTGGCGTTGGCGAGACCGTTGGTGGTGGTCTTGGCGTCACCGGTGATGATCCGCAGGAACTGCGGCATCGCCACGACCTTGCCGGTGGGGCTGCCGACGTACTTGATCTGCGCCTTGACCGGCGTCAGGATCTTGCCGACGTTGCCCTCCTTGCCGCCGCCGTCGTTGTTCTGGTCGAAGTCCTGCGAACCGTCCTGGACGCGGACGACCGGCCAGTAGTACGACGACAGGTCGCTCTTGTTCTGGCAGCTGCTGCCGCCCTGGAGGAACGTGTCGTTGCTCGCGAAGGCGTCGACCTTCTGGTTGCCGACGTAGTCGTGCAGGTGGTGCGCGCCGTTCTTCACACCGGGCGCCACGATGACGTTGTCGGTGTTGTGGTTCTTGTTGGTGTTGACACCGCAGCGCGTCTTGAACGTGCCCCGCGACGCGTTGGCGGCCAGGGCAGGCTTGGCCTTCACGTTCGGCTGGACCTTGGTGATGTCGACGAAGTCGGCCGCGGCGGGGCCGTTGCCGGCCTGGCCGCCGGTGTTCTGGCCGCCCTGCTGCTGACCGCCGTTGTTCTGGCCGCCGCCCTGCTGCTGGCCGCCGGCGTTCTGACCGCCCTGTTGCTGGTCCCCGCCCTGCTGCTCGCCCCCGCTGTTCTGGCCGTCCTGCTGGCCGCCGGCGGTGGTCTGGTTCGCCGGGGTGGCGGTGCAGTTGGCCAGCGTGTCCAGGTCGCCCGGGGCGGTGCCGCCCGCGCGGGTGATCTCCAGCTTGATCCGGCCCAGGATGTTCTGGCGGCGGTCCTTGAGCGGCTGGAGGATGCTGTTCTGGACGAAGCTGGCGTCCTGGGCCTGCGCGTCCCGCGTGGTCGCCAGGCGCTGGTACGCCTCGGTGATCTGGCGGTCCAGGTTGGACAGTTCACCGGCGACGTCGTCGCGGGCCTTGTCCGGCACGTTGGTCAGCTTCTGGCCGACGTCCGGGCAGGAGATCGTGGCCACCTGGGCGGCCGCGGCCTTGGTGCGGTTGCCTCCCCATGCGTCGTTCTTCGACTCATGAGCCGAGGCGTAGAAGTTCGCCCAGATCAGCCCGCCCCCGCCGAGCGCTAGGGCCGCCGATGCGGCGGTGACCTTCATGGCCAGCGGCGAGCGGCGTTTACGTGTGTTGCGTCCCATGGAACTCCTCTGACTTCCTTGCGGGGCAGCTTCGAGGCGCCCGACAGGAGTGAAGCGGCGCCCTTCCATACGAGCGCCGCCTCAGAGGTGTTCACCGGACTCACAAATATTTCTCAGGTCTACCCGCGCTTGATGGGTCAAACCCCTTCTGAACTGCGGGAGTTGGGATTCGCTTTCAGTGCCGCCGCCTCCTTGTCCGCGGGCAACCCCGGCGCCTTGCGGCCCGGCCGCTCGGGCAACCGCCCGCCGATCGAGGTGAGCCAGCGCCAGGTGTCGGCGACCGTCTCGGCCACCGGGCGGCACTTCAGCCCGGTGGCCAGCGCCCGCGACACGTCCCCCCGGTGCACACAGGCCAGCTCGCCGTCCGGGGGCGACCAGACCGGCAGCTCGGTCCACGGCTCGATCCCGGCCGCGAGGATCGTCTCCGGGTCGGTCCAGCGCAGTTCGGCGGCCGAGCCGGTGGCCTCCCGGCACCGCTCCAGCAGCTCGCCCATGGTGGCGTGGCCGGCCTCGCTCACCAGGTCGTACGGCCCGCTCAGCCCCTTGTCCAGCGCGCCCAGCAGCCAGTCGGCCAGGTCGCGGGCGTCGATGTACTGGATCGGCATCTCGCGCGGACCGGGCGCGAGCACCTCGCCGCCGCGTGCGATCCGGGTCAGCCAGTAGGGGAGGCGGCCCACGTTCTCATGGGGGCCGAGGATCAGTCCGGCCCGGACCAGCAGGCTGCGGCCGGCGCCGAAGGTCTCCACGGCGGCCAGCTCCCCGCCCCGCTTGTCCGCCCCGTAGTCGGTGGCCTCCGCGTCGGCGGCGCCCTCCACGAGCGGGGCGGCCTCGGCGAGGCCGCCCCGGGTGGGCCAGGGC